>CAYSND010000123.1:0-5570 GCA_964432305.1 uncultured Muribaculaceae bacterium
ACTGAACCTTTGTTTTAATTTCGGTGGAAGAGGAGTTTATTCTATACCTCCACCATGGGTGATACACAATATCGGAGTAGAGGAAAAGAACTCCCCTGTAACCTGGTTTCCAACTAAGTGAAAGGAGGAGCCCCTCTTCATTGGAGTTAGAGTTACCGGAACTATATGCAGATGAGTGAAGGGCAATATAACTCTTAGAGTATTTTCGATATAAAAACGATCCCTCCATATTATTTGAAAAGGGGATAATAGCCCCTGCCAACCCTGCAAATGAAGCCCCTGCATCAGAAGCTACCTCCCAAAAAAGCCTGCACCCACGGAACACCATCAACCCATCAAAAGAGAAATTTCCCCACAACCCCTCAAACCTCTGAAACTTATTGTACTCACTTACCCTTCTTGCATCCATTTTATCGAACTTATATATAACCGTAGTAACCCCTATACGACACCTATCCCAAGAATAGTTAATATTGCCCCCCAATAGATTTTCATTGAGTTGTCTGCGCGTCTGTAATGATGAGGGGGTATTATGGAGACCTGTCTCGGGTAAAGAGAAGAAGTAGTTGCCATTCACCTTGGCATCTCTCTGATTTCGTGAGAGTAGCAGAGACAACTCCCATTTTTTATCAATAGAAAAAGTGGCTCCTATTCCTCTTAAAAAGTTAAATTCTCCTGTGGATCTATATGGGAGCAAACCTGACCCCCTTTTAACTATTGAGGAGGGGGAGGAGGGGATTGAGAGGGAAAATGTGTTCCAAAGAGAGAGTCCCTGCCCAAAGCGAGCAGAGTAATCTCCTATTACTAAGTTCTTTAATTTAATTCCTCCTCTTTTAAATATTTCTCTCTCTTTTACTTGAAGATGTATTGATGTAAAATCTGTAAGATAGTAACCATTTTGGAGACGGAACCTCTCCCCCATATCATTTTCTAAGGTGATACCTACTTGAAGTATATCTCTATATTCAAGACGATATCTTACATAGAATGAGAATGGTATCTCTGATTTTAGGTTAAGCTCATGTCTAAATTTATCAATCCTACTATCAGGGAAGAGTAATTTATTAGAAAAGGAGATAAATGGGACTAACTCCTTTACTATTCTGGAATTAAAGCCATCCACAAGCGATAGTTCAGATGCTGAGAGTATTTTACCATACTCCTTTCGATATTCTAAAAGACTGACTATCTGAAAGGGTGAAAGTAGAGCTAATCTTTCCAACTCTTCTACTGTTGCAGAATTTATCTCTAATGGTCTGATTAAAAGTTGCTGATAATAATCGATAAGCACTTCGATATCTCCCCCACCTATCTCTGCCTGCTGCTCAATAGCAGATAAAATAGATTCCGGTAGTACTTGTGAAAAAAGTTCTACCGTAACTACAGAGAGAAATAGAACCGCTACAGCAAATCTCCCCCTTTTTTTCTTCCCCTCAAATCTCCCCCACATCTCATTTTGTTTTGTTTAGTTGGTTTTGTACTTAAAGTGAATCTCCTTAAGTTCTTTATTTGCCTTCTCTATCTTCCGAGCAAGGTCATCTTTAAAAGCAATGATTTTTTCAAGCAATTCGTCGTCTCCGACTGCTAAAATTTCTGCTGCAAGGATAGCAGCGTTCTTCGCCCCATCTAACGCCACTGTCGCAACCGGAATCCCGGCAGGCATCTGAATAATAGAGAGAATAGAATCCCACCCATCAATAGAATTAGAGGATTTAATGGGGACACCTATAACGGGAAGCGGAGTAAATGCTGCGATAACACCGGGGAGATGTGCTGCTCCACCGGCACCGGCGATTACGACCTTCACCCCTCTTTTATGTGCATTCTTTGCAAATTCCGCTACTTGCTCAGGCACTCTGTGAGCTGATAAAGCATTAATCTCAAAAGGGATAGACATCTCATCGAGAAATTCAGCCGCTGCTTTCATTACAGGCATGTCCGAAGTACTCCCCATAATTATAGATACTTTTGGATTCATATTTCTATTTTTAGTAATAAACAAAAATAATCACTATTTTCGCACTTTCAAAATAAAATTTCATCTACTATGGGGCTTATTAAACTTCATGATAAATATTTTAAAACTTTTATCACTAACGATAAAATAGAAGCCTCTATTGCAGAGGTGGCAAAGAAGATTAACAACGACTTTAAAGAGTGTGAGCCTCCTATTTTCCTCTCTGTTCTTAATGGCTCTTTTATGTTTACAGCCTCATTGATGAAGGAGATAGATTTTACGGCAGAAATCTCTTTTGTAAAACTCTCCTCTTACGAAGGAACTTGCACCACGGGTGAGGTAAAGAGGTTAATAGGGATAGATTCCGAAAAGATAAAAGGGAGAGATATTATAATTATTGAAGATATTGTTGACACAGGGGTAACCATAGTGGAACTCCATAAGATTCTTACTGAAGCTGAAGCAGCAAGCATTAAAATATGCACACTCCTGCTCAAACCAAAATCCTACGACAAAGAGGTGAAAATAGATTATGCCGCCATGGAAATTCCCAATGATTTTATTGTCGGATTTGGTCTGGACTATAATGAATTAGGAAGAAATTATAAAGATATTTACGTTTTAAATTAGATAATTATGAGGTATTATATTCTTTTTGGGCCTCCCGGTGCCGGGAAAGGGACACAAGCTAAACTACTAGTGGATAAATATAATTTTATGCACCTTTCAACTGGTGATTTACTAAGAGGTGAAATCAAAAATGAGACAGAGCTTGGGAAAAAAGCGGCTGAAATTATTAACCGAGGCGACCTTGTTCCGGATGAGGTAGTTATTGGTATGATTAAAAACAAGATTGTTGATAATCAGAATGTTAAAGGGTTCCTTTTGGATGGTTTTCCACGTACAATAGAACAAGCTGCTTCTCTCGATAAGATTCTCGAAGAGATGAATCAGGGTATTGACTCTGTAATCTCTATCCATTTAGATGACTCATTAATATATGATAGAATTCTTCGTAGAGCTGAAATAGAGGGGAGAAAAGATGATACTAACCGAGAGATTATCGAAAATCGTATAAGCACGTATCACCAGAAAACCAAACCTTTAATTAATTACTATAAAGACAAAGGTAGATATAATGAAATAGATGGCAACGGCACTATCGAAGAGATTTTCGAAAAGGTCGTAGCTTTAGTAGTATGAGTAATTCCAAGTTTATAGATTATGTCAGGCTCTTCCTCGCCTCCGGTAACGGAGGGAAAGGATCAATGCACCTACATCGCGAGAAGTTTGTCCCTAAAGGGGGACCTGATGGAGGTGACGGGGGTCGAGGTGGACATATTATTCTTCGTGGGAATCCACAATATTGGACACTTATACACTTAAAATACCGCAAACATATTAAAGCCGAGCATGGTGTAGCAGGGAGCGGATCCCTTTGTACAGGTGCAGACGGGGCAGATGTTATCCTTGATGTCCCACTGGGGACTGTTGCAAAGAATGCTGAGAGTGGAGAGATTCTTTGTGAAATAGTGGAAGCAGGTGAGGAGAAGATTTTACTCAAAGGAGGGAGAGGAGGTTTAGGCAATGCAAACTTCAAATCTTCCACCAACCAAACCCCACGCTACTCACAACCCGGAGAACCCGGGGAGGAGGGGTGGTATGTATTGGAACTAAAACTCCTTGCAGATGTAGGACTTGTGGGATTCCCCAATGCTGGAAAATCGACATTGCTCTCCGTAGTATCAGCAGCACGTCCAAAAATTGCAGACTACCCATTTACCACCCTCGAACCGAACCTTGGTATTGTCAATCATCGGGAAGGGCACTCCTTTGTTATGGCGGATATCCCGGGGATTATTGAAGGTGCCCACGAAGGGAGAGGATTGGGCTTGAGATTTTTAAGGCATATTGAAAGAAACTCAATGCTCCTTTTTTTGGTTCCTGCCGACTCTAAAGATATTTTAAAAGAGTATAAAATTCTCCTTAAGGAATTAAAAAAATATAACCCGGAACTACTTGATAAAGAGAGAGTACTGGCTGTTTCTAAGTCAGATATGCTTGACGAAGAACTCAGACAAGAGGTTAAGAAACATCTTCCAAGAACTATCCCCACTATTTTTATCTCCTCGATTACCTTAGACGGGATTCAGGCTCTTAAAGATTTGCTTTGGAAAAAACTAAATTAATGGAAAGTTTGCTCGATTTAGATAAAGAAATTTTAGTTGCAATCAATGGGGCACACTCCCCTCTCCTCGATTGGATTATGATTTTTTTCTCAAATATTCCTATTTGGATACCGCTCTATATTGCTATTGCTGTTTGGCTCTTTTTTCCAAAATATTATGGTGAGAGGTCATATATCCATACCTCAGAGAAGAGCAGAATCTGGGTTTTAGGTCTAATTGGGCTTTTTATTATTATCCTGAACTTTACACTTACCGACCAAATAGCTAATTTCGTTAAAGAGACTGTTCAGCGCCCAAGACCGGGATATAACCCTCTTCTTAAAGGTGTAATAAGACTGCCCGATGGTTTAGGGGGGAGTTATGGATTCTTTTCCGGACATGCAGCCAACTCTTTTGGATTTGCACTACTTACCTCCCTGATATTTAGAAAGAGATGGTGGAGTATCTCTATTTTTATTTGGGCAGCAATAATGAGTTACAGCAGAATCTATCTTGCACGTCATTACCCGCTCGATGTTCTTTGCGGTGCATTGGCAGGTACTTTGATTGCTTTTTTTATGTACAATGTTTGGAAACATATTATCAAATATATTAATAAGAAAAAGTTACAAAAATGCTCTGTTATATAGATAAAACTACAAATCCTTATTATAATTTAGCAGCCGAGGAGTACCTGTTTAAAGAGATTAATGAACCTGTTTTCAGGCTCTGGAGAAACTCTCCCTCAGTGATTGTGGGGAGAAATCAAAATACACTCGCTGAAATAAATAGTGAGTTTGTAGTAAAAAATCAGATCCCTGTTGTAAGGAGACTTTCCGGAGGAGGCGCAGTTTTTCATGACCTTGGAAATATCAATTTTACTTTTATAGACACACGTATTTCCGGAGAAGATACAGCTCAGATGTTTAGGAGGTTTACAAGTCCTATCATCCAGGCTCTTAAAAACCTAGGAGTAAACGCCTATCTTGAGGGAAGAAACGATTTGTTAATAGATGGAAAAAAGTTCTCAGGAAACGCTATTTGTGTTTACAAGGAGAGGGTGCTTCAGCATGGAACACTGCTTTTCTCCTCCTCTATGGCAAACTTATCCGAGGCTCTTCATAATCGCCCCGAAAAGTTTAGGGGTAAGAGTGTAAAATCCAATATTTCAAGAGTTACCAACATCTCTGAACATCTTACCAAGGAGCTTAGCGTAACTGATTTTATGTCATACATTAAAGAATTCGTAATTTCAAATAGCTATAACACAAAACTTGCTGAATATTCGGAGCATGATAACGCAGTAATCAGCTCACTATGTGACAATAAATACTCCACCTCGGCATGGAATTATGGTGAATCTCCTAAATATCGTTTTTACAATAGTGCAAAATTCCCAAGTGGCTTTGTAGAAGTATATTTAGATATTGAAAAAGGGAAAATCA
>CAYSND010000124.1:0-472 GCA_964432305.1 uncultured Muribaculaceae bacterium
TTGTTCTTTAGTGCGAGCGAGGCGCAGCGGTGAGAACAGTAAGCCGTGACGGATGTGAGTGCGACGAATTCTTTGCCACAGTGTTGGCAAATCTTCCGGTAAGTCTTGCTTTCTGTCTGCATAGTGAGTTACTTAAGCAGCATCTCCGATTTTTCGTGTCCATCTTTGTTCAGTGTTGTTCAACGTTGTTCAGTTTGATGAGTTCTTGAGCTGAGTAGTCTGTGAACAACAGAAATTTGTACCGCACAAGGTACAAATGCGGTACAAATTATGACAAAAAAGCGTAGAAATGCATTAAAAACCATTAAATTGTTAAACATCTGTTCCGGAGATAAGATGCTGATATTTAATGGTTTTGTGCTTTATTTCGATGGATGTTGATATTGGGCTATTTTCCGATACAAAACCTCCCAAATATACTCCCCAGCACCTCCTCCGTGCCAATCTCGCCCACAATGGCGCCAAGATGATA
>CAYSND010000124.1:482-5567 GCA_964432305.1 uncultured Muribaculaceae bacterium
GGCGGTTTTCGTGTTTCGTCTTGTGTCGCTGTGTCCCGCGCTGTTTCGTTTCTTACTTTCCTATACAAAAATTCTTAAAGATATTCCCTAAGATTTCATCTGAGGAGATTTCACCGGTGATGGTGCCGATGTGGTAGAGGGTTTCGCGGATGTCTTGGGCAACGAGGTCGGTAGGGAGTTCTTCTGTCATGGAGGATGAGACTCTTTTTAATGATTCCAATGCTTCGCAAAGGGCCTCATAATGCCTTAAATTGGTTACCAGGGTGGCATTTTTTGAGACCTTAAGTGCTTTATGTGCTCCGGCAATAACCTCCTTTAGCTCTTCATATCCCTCACCGGTCTTAGCGCAAATAGGCAAAACTGCAATAGGGGAGAGCCCCTTTTTTTCAGCCTTTTCGGAAATAGAGGTCAGCACTGTGCTGAGATAGGGGTTTCTTGCACTCACTTTATCTTCAGTCAGGCGGTCAGCCTTATTAAGCAAAAGGATATATTTCGGAGCCTCTTTTTCCGAGGTCTCGATCCCTTTTATAGTCTCAAGTGTATAGTCAAATGTCTCTGTCCTTTCAGCATCAAATACCCCAATAATAATCGAAGCTTTCTGCATCTTGGCAAGAGTCCTCTCAATCCCCATCAGTTCAATCTTCTCTTCGGTCTTCCTTAGCCCTGCAGTATCAATAAATCTAAAGACTGTCTCTCCGATTTTCACCGTATCCTCAATAGAGTCCCTCGTGGTTCCGTGGATATCGGAAACAATAGCCCTCTCTTCACCTAAAAGCAAGTTCAATAATGTACTTTTTCCAACATTAGTAGCACCTATAATCGCCACAGGTACACCATTTTTAATAACATTACCTAAAGCAAATGATTCAATTAGTTTTTCTATATGCAAAGAGATCTTTTCCACCAAATGTTTAAGCTTCTTCCTATCTGCAAACTCCACATCTTCTTCGCTAAAATCCAATTCCAATTCCATCAATGAGACAATCTCGAGGAGTTCTCTTCTCATTTCAAGAAGTTCCGCAGAAAATCCCCCTTTCATCTGTTTCATTGCCACTTCGTGGGCAGCAGCGGTCTCTGAGGCAATAAGATCCGCAACACCCTCTGCTTGTGCAAGGTCCATTTTCCCATTGAGGAACGCTCGGCGTGTAAACTCTCCGGGCTCTGCCAATCGGCACCCATTTGCCAATAGTAGTTTAAGTACCTCTTGCACAATAAAATCCGAACCATGACATGAGATCTCCACCGAGTCTTCACCCGTATAAGAGTGAGGAGCCCTAAAAATAGAGACAAGCACTTCGTCGATAACTTTCCCCTTGGAGTTTTCAATGGTGCCAAAACGAATTACCTGACTTCCGGTATCCCTCAAAGAGAGAGCTCCGTGAGGTCTAAAAAGAGCCTCAAGTGCAGTGATAGAACCCTCCCCGGACACCCTAATAACTGCAATCGCACCACTACCTTGAGGGGTGGACAATGCACAAATCGTGTTGGTTTTGGAATATTTATTCATAATTCCAAAGGTAATAAAAATTATTGAACTTTTCTCACAAGAGCGACCACATTTTCTATATGATCGGTATGGGGAAACATGTCGATAGGTCTTACAGCAGTAATCTCATAACCCGCTGCCAAAATAGCTAAATCTCTTGCCTGTGTGGCAGGATTACAACTGACATATACTATCTTAGATGGATTTGCTTCAAGAATAACTTTCGCCACATCAGGGTGTATTCCGGCACGTGGAGGATCTAAAATAATCACATCAGGTGAGCCACCGTGATCTGCTATAAATGAAGGAGTAAGGATCTCTTTCATATCTCCCGCAAAGAAGGAGCAGTTTGAAATATTATTGTTTTTAGCATTGATATTAGCATCTTCTACGGCCTCAGGGACATATTCAATTCCTATTACCTGCTTGGCATTATTTGCAAGGAACATTGCAATGGTTCCGGTTCCCGTATAGAGGTCATAAACAAGTTCATTTCCGGTAAGGGCAGCAAACTCACGAACAATAGAGTAGAGCCTATAAGCCTGTTCCGAATTGGTCTGATAGAAGGATTTAGGTCCAATTCTGAATTTATTCCCCTCCATCTCCTCATAAATAGCATCATCTCCCTTAAAATGAATGACATCCAAGTCTGAAATGGTATCATTCTTCTTACTATTTATAACATAATGTAACGACTTGATTTGAGGGAAATTCTCACTTAATTCCGTAAGTAACTTAAAAATAGGGGAGGGGTTTCCACCAAGGCTTGTCGCAGAGAGGATAACCATAAAATCCCCCTTAGAGTTACTTCTGACGACTATATTCCTCAGTAACCCTACCTGCTCACGTAAGTTAAAGAAACTCAGATTATTCTCTATAGCATAACTCTTTATCCATTTCCTTATCTCATTTGAGGGCTCTCTCTGAAGATAACAATAATCTATATCGAGAACTTTATCGAAATAACCACTAATATGAAACCCAAGCCCATACCCCTCAGGGCGACTGTTTACATTAGAATAACCCTTTGGAAGAGACCTGGGAAAGCCATCAGGATAATCAGCTTTATCTAGCATTGTAATAGGAGAAAATGCCTTTTCAGGGTCTTCTCCGGGCAAAAGCCAACGGCGGTCAGTAAAGGTAAATTCGAGTTTATTACGATAGAAAGCAGTCTTTTCCGAACCTATTATAGGTAATATAGGAGGAAACTTTAATTTCCCTATTCTTGTTAATTGATCTACAACTTGTTGTTCTTTTAATTTTAACTGTAAATCATAAGGCAATGCCTGCCATTTACACCCTCCACAATCCCCATAATGAGCACAAAATGGTTCAATACGATCTTTAGAAGGGGTTAGTAGTTTAATAATAATCCCTTCCATGTATCCACTCTTTTTTCGGGTAACCAATACATTCACGATATCACCGGGAATGGCAAAAGGGATAAACAGCACTTTACCGTCAATATGAGCGATAGATTTTCCATCTGCTGCAAGTTTCTCAACAGTGACTCCTGTTAAAATCTCTTTTTCTTTTTGTTTTCTCATACTGCAAAGTTTACAAATAAAATGCCTAATCCGACAAAAAAATCGTACATTAGCGCAAAATCTTCCAAAATTACAGATAAGCACCTTTTTTGACACAATTTATATTATGTTAAATAGAAATAATCAATGACATTTCATACCACTATCCCACTTGCTGAACGAATGCGTCCTAAAACATTGACTGAATATATAGGACAGGAACACCTTGTCGGTGAAGGGGCCGTTCTTCGAAGAATGATTGATACAGGAAATCTCACCTCTTTTATCCTATGGGGACCTCCGGGTGTTGGTAAAACCACTCTTGCACAGATTATAGCTACCCAACTTGGTCGGGAATTTTATACCCTCTCCGCAATTAGTTCAGGTGTTAAGGACCTTCGAGAAATTTTTGAAAAGACAAAGAACAATACCCTTTTTTCCTCGAAGAGTTCCCCTATTCTTTTCATAGATGAAATACACAGATTCTCCAAATCGCAGCAAGATGCACTTCTCGGTGCTGTTGAAACCGGACTTGTCACCCTAATCGGAGCTACCACAGAAAATCCCTCTTTTGAAGTTATTACGCCGCTACTCTCAAGGTGTCAAGTATATGTGCTCAAATCATTGGAAATAAAGCATTTAGATGCCCTTATTGATCGTGCATTAACTACTGATAAAGTCCTGAAAGAGAGAAAGATAGATATTAAGGATAGGGACGCTTTTTATAGATTTTCAGGGGGTGATGCGAGGAAACTCCTCAATATCATTGAGATAGTGATTTCATGCTACCCTGCCGAGGAGCCTATTGTCATAACCAATACCCTGATTACCGAAAAGTTACAAGAGAATATTGCCATTTACGATAAAAGCGGAGAGCAGCACTATGATATAATCTCTGCGTTTATTAAAAGCATCCGCGGTTCTGACCCCAATGCTGCCGTTTATTGGCTTGCGAGGATGCTTGCAGGGGGTGAGGATCCCCTTTTCATTGCCCGCAGACTCATTATTCTTGCCTCCGAAGATATTGGACTTGCAAATCCCAATGCCCTCCTACTTGCAAATGCCTGTTTCGAAGGAGTGCACAAAATAGGGATGCCAGAGGCTCGTATCTTATTGTCACAATGTGCAATATATCTTGCCACTTCACCAAAAAGCAACTCTGCCTACGAGGCAATAGAAGCTGCTGCGGAACTTGTCAAAGGGGACACCTCCCCTGTTCCATTGCACCTTAGGAATGCCCCCACCACCCTTATGAAGGAACTTGGATATGCCAAAGAGTACAAATATGCTCACTCCTTCGAGGGAAACTTTGCAGACCAAGAGTTTCTCCCTGAAGGGGTTACAGGAAAGACAATTTATTCTCCGCAAGATAATCCAAAGGAGAATGAAGTTAGACAAAAACTAAGAATGCTTTGGAAAAAATATGGTTATTAATATTTTTTATTAACTTTGTTCATTAATATCGTGCTATGAACCTGACAAACCTTGAGTATCTGCGTGAAAACAGACGCAGCCTATTCTTTCTAATAGCAGGACCTTGCGTAGTTGAAAGCGAGAGTCTTACTGAGAGTGTTGCCGCAAAACTTGCCGAAATCACCGAAAAGCACTCTATCCCATTCGTTTTCAAGGCTTCGTACAGAAAAGCTAACCGCTCACGTCTCGACTCTTTTACAGGGATTGGGGATGAAAAAGCATTGGCTATTTTACAAAATATTCGTGAAAAGTATCGTATTCCCGTTTTGACAGATATCCACTCCCCTTCTGAAGCTGTTTTGGCTGCTTCTTATGGTATCGACATCCTTCAAATACCAGCTTTTCTCTGCCGTCAGACCGACTTATTGGAGGCTGCGGCTCAAACAGGAAAGCATGTCAACATTAAAAAAGGGCAGTTCCTCTCCCCTGCTGCCATGAAATTTGCTGCGGAGAAAGTTTCTGCTAATGGGAACAATAATATTCTTCTAACAGAACGTGGTACCCAGTTTGGATATACCGACTTGGTTATTGATTTTCGTGGAATACCACAAATGCAGAGTTTTGGTTACCCTGTGGTACTCGATGTGACCCACAGTCTTC
>CAYSND010000125.1:0-5548 GCA_964432305.1 uncultured Muribaculaceae bacterium
AAAACGAGCACCCTTTTATTAATTTAAATATCTGGCTGTTACCAACCGGCATTCTGGGTAATGGTATATCCTTTATCTTTGTATTGACTTATAACGTCATTACATATAGGCTCAAGATAATTTCTATAGAGAATCGGATATCTATCTTTTATAGACACAGGCATCACGAAACCTACCATAGCAGAAGCATTAGATCCATTCCAGTCAACCTTAGTGCCATCAGCTTTAATTACTGAAAGTTTACCCTTATTACCTGTAGTTAATAAGTTATATTTCAACTTTAGTGCACTTGTAGCTGACAAGTCGTTCCAAATACCGCACAGCAAGTCAGGGTTAGTAGAGCCTTGCATAAGCTCAAGTTTTCCCCAACGGCGAATATCGATAGGGCGATACTGCTCCATAAAGAACTCCATTCCGCGCTCACGACGAATCTCCCAAAGAAGAGGGTCTGTTACCACGCCTGCAAAGGTATTAACCTCAGGGGCTGCAGTGCGCATAGGATCATTAGGGATAGAAGCAAGTTTTAGAGGAGCGGTCTTTTTAACCCCTTTTGAAGTAGCTTCTGAATCAAGTGGCCTGTTTCTAATAGCATTGATAGAAGCATCTAAATCTGCCTGAGTGACAGCAGTACCTCCATAACGAAGTGCAAGTTCCTGCTTTGCCTCTATCCAGTTAAGTACCACCTCTGCAAGACGCATAATAGGGGCACCGTTGGTGTTAGTCATAGAGCCATATTTAGGGGGACGTGGAAGCCCATTAAATGCATAAGTAGGTCCTACTCGGTCAATGAATTTCACACAATAGATACCTGTGGCAGAGGAGGTAGGTTCTTCCCAGAAAGTAGCTTCAAATCGAGGGTCACGAGAGAGAATTAGATCCTGTACCCTAAAACTTGCTGCATTAGCAGCGGTAGAACTACTATAAGGCTTTCCATCATTACAAATAAACCTTTTAACATAAGCAAGGTTTGCCGAGCCCGACTGTCCCTCTCCAAGATTTGAATAAGAGCCAATACAGTGGGTGATTCCAAGCTCTGCACTATATTCTCTATACATCAGAGTCTCTGTGCCTACTTGTTTATCCGAACCAAATAGAGAGCGGAAGTCACAGTCAAATTTATATTTGCCTGAACTCATTACCATATCGGCATAAGCCACAGATTTCTGTAAAAACTGCTTGCTAAGTGTAGGAGTACCGGATCCGGGGTGATAGATATACCATGTCCCTTCGATAAGCATAAAACGAGAAGCAAATGCAGCAGCCACATATCGGTTGATATAGTTTTTACCATCATCTAATCTGATATTAGCCACAGCATAATCAAAATCTTCCATCACTTTGGTCATAACCATAGTGCGGGGATCTCTGTCTTTATACTGTAAATCCATCTCAGTCGCTGAAACCACTTTATCATAATAAGGAACATCTCCGAAAGAGATAACCAAACGGCTATATTCATAACCCCTAAGGAAACGGGTTACTCCTGTCCAGTGATTATATTCCTCATCGGTAACAAGTTTTTTCTCTTTCATCATATCCAATCTTTCCAATAAAAGGTTCCATTTACGCACCCAACCGAAATTCCATGGAGAAGAAGCAGTTCTATAAAGCCAATAGACTGCGGCATCTGTCCTATACCAATTATCCTTAGGGAGTGCTTGTAAAGCTGACCCTAAAGTGCCGGAAGAAGTTACATCATCGCTAAACTCTCCACTGCTATATACGCCGGGAGCATATTGTTGTCCCCAAGACCTTGAATAACCGGCGAAATAGTTATCATAAGCACCATTCACAAAGAGACGTACATTGTTTTCTGAAACCCAGAAAATCCCATCGTCCATAACTGTTTTGGAAGGTCTATTAAGAAAATCGCTACACCCCGTCAGGAAGGGGATTATCGCGATAGAGATTAAAATATATAATATCTTTTTCATTTTTTATCGTTTTAGAAAGTTATTTGAAGACCTACTGAAGCACTCTTGAAAGCAGGAGCACCGACTCCGGCTCTATCCATATTATAGTAAGAGTCTCTAAAAGAAGAGTAACCAGGGATTTCTTCAGGATCTAAGGGGAGTCCTCTTAAATTATCAAAAGTCAAGAAGTTCTCAAGTGAAACATAAACACGGAACTTATCTATAAGAGCCTTCTTAGAAACATTTTTAGGGAGAGTATATCCTAAAGTAACATTCTTGAGTCTTAAATAAGCCATGTTCAACAAGTACTTATCAGACACCCTCATGTTATAACCCGAAGCACCTCCGATATTGACTGCGCGAGGATAGAATGCATCATATCGTGATGATACTACATTACCACTTGCATCTTTAGTTTCATACCAGAAATTCCCTGCGATGGCCTGAGCCATAGCACCGTCAGATGAGTTGTAACCCGGAACTGTTAGTTGGCTTGATCCCCACATATCTCTCTTTCCTATACCTTGGAAGAAAACAGCAAAGTCAATTCCTTTATAATCCATATCAACTCTAAAACTATATTCATAACGTGGAGTAGTGTTTCCGATAACTGTTAAATCACCATAGTCAGGTTTTCCAAAGTTAGGATCGTTAGGATCGTCTATAAGCGTTAATAGACGCTTTCCGTCGTTAATTACACCGTCACCATTAAGGTCTTTAAACTTGACGTCTCCCGGCATTGCCCAAAGAGAACCGCTGTTAAGATAACCTTGTGTAGGAGCATTAGGGTCAACGAGTTTCCACCCTTTATAGCCATCCTTAGTAGTAATCTGAATTAGGTTACCGCTTGCATCTCTTTCAAAATCATCATTCTGATAGAGTCTGTCCACGCGATACCCCCAAATCTCACCATATCTCTTTCCGTTATACCAGTTGTAAACATTTTGTCCTGTTCCATATTTGATAATATCAGTTACAGCATCAGCAATGGTAGCTGTGGCTGAGATATTAAATCCATTTTTAAAGGAGTGACCATAGTTAAGAGTAAGCTCCCATCCACGAGTACATAGATCTCCGAAGTTACCTTGTGGTGAAGCAGTTCCAAAACCATAACCGATACCTTCCATTCCAACAATCATATTCTTAGTATCTCTCTTATACCACTCAAATGTTACATTTAGTGCTCTAAACAGAGTTAAGTCAACCCCTGCATTAAGAGTGTAAATATCCTGCCATGTTATATCACCCATAACTGATGCCGGTGTAGAGAAGTAAACATCTTGAGCACCATTATGAATCCATCCGGAATTTACAAGTCCCATCGTAGGGATATAGAGGGAGTTAGATACAGACTGGTCGCCGATCATACCATAAGAACCACGTAACTTTAATGAGCTCAAAATATCACGAGTCCCCTGCATCCAAGGCTCCTCTGTTACTCTCCATCCTCCTGATACTGAAGGGAACCAACGCCATTTTAAAGCACCTGGGAATTTAGAAGAACCGTCATAACGAATACTTGCCTCTAAAAGGTATTTATCTTTATAATCATAATTCAATCTTCCGAAGAATCCGAGTTGAGAGTTCCAAGAGTGTCCTCCCCCTGTTGTCTGAGTACCAGTGGCAAGATTAAATTGGGGATTACTATAGTCCAAAAGGACTGTTTTCTGTCCCCAATGTCCTACGTTTTCATAAGAAACCGCCTGAACACCTGCCATAGTAATTATCCTGTGGCTATCTGCTAATTTTAAAGTAAAATCAGTAGTAGCATTAATGGTCTGACGAGCACTTACATAAGCATCTCTGTAAACATGGTCAGGGTTAGATCCGGAACCTGTATAACGATAAGGGACGAATCTCTTCTGAGGGATAGTAACCCCTAAACTATTGAAATCATTCCACTCGTTGTTTATCATTACAGGAGAAGCACCATTCATAACATTAGCAGGAGTGGCATACCATAACTCTGCTCCGAAGAAACTAGTACCTGGTCTCCATGAAGAATTTTGGTTGGTAGCCCAAGTATAGTCAACCTTAATATTCCAATCCTTAACAGGAGTAATAATAGTCCCTGCGTTTATACTGGTATATGCATTGATATCCGATGCTGCATTAGCCACAGATGTTTCATAAGTGGCATTTCTCATATTAGAGCCGAACTCATCAATAGGAACCATCGGATAAGTAGGTCCCCAACGATATGTATATAGCCAGATATCTGCAGAAGTCGAAGAGGTAGCATAAGCCCATCTCTTCTGAGTCCTTGAGAACATTAAACCTGCATAAACAGTGATGAATTTATTAATAGGAGTGGTTATTTTTACGCTTGCATTCTGTCTCTGGAAATCATCAAAATTAGTAGTCTTCATCATACCACTTTGGTCGAGAATACCAAGACCAACATTAAATGATGTTTTCCCTTTATTACCTGCAATGGAGAGGTTATGGGTAGATGTAGGGGCATTCCCCTTAACAAGATAGACATAAGGGTCAAATGTACGAATCCCTATTCTACGGTTAGAACCATCTAAATACCAGTCCCTTCCATAAGTATAAGGATCGTAAGGGTCAAGAGTCTTTCCATATTTCTCTTTCCAAAGTTTAGCAGCTTCGTAGCCCTTTCTGTCTATTTTCCAGAAAGCACCCACCGGGGTAAACATCCCTGTTCGCTCTGCAGCTTCAACTGAATATTGGAGAGCATCCACATCAGCCATTTGGTACTTTTTAGCCATATTTTGGAAAGACATATTACCGGAGTAGGTAACTTTTACTGTCTCCTGCTCTTTAGCACCTTTTTTTGAAGAGATAAGGATAACCCCAAATGCTGCTTTCGCACCATAAATAGAGGCAGATGCAGCATCTTTAAGAATAGAAATAGATTCAATATCATCAGGGTTCAACATCTGGATAGAGGGGATTTCCACGTTATCCAAAAGGATAAGAGGAGAAGAACCACCAATTGCCGATCCTATCTGACCTCTGATTCGCATTATAGGCTCAGAACCAACTTCGGATGATCCTACGCGGACATTCAATCCGGCTGCAGCACCCTGAAGTCCACGACCAACGTCAGCGATAGGACGACTCTCCAAGGTCTTTTGAGCATTAATAGTAGAAACGGCTCCGGTTAAACTCTCTTTTTTCTGAGAACCGAAACCTACGATTACTACATCTTCAAGCATTAGAGCATCTTCTTCGATGGTTACATTAATAACAGCGCGATTATTTACAGGAACGACCGCTGTCTTGTAACCCATTGATGACACTTCAAGAACACCGTTGGCAGGTACTTTAATAGAATAAGTACCGTCCAATATGGTAGTTGCCCCATTACGTGTCCCTTGGATGAGAACGAATGCTCCAACTACCGGCTCGCCTCGTTTGTCGGTAACTTTACCGGAAACAGAGATGTTTTGAGCCAAAATTGTGCCTTGCATTAAAAACAAAGCACAGATAGCCATCGCTACAAATCGCAACGATTGACTTTTTCTTTTTAAGCTAGTGAACATAAATGAATTATTAGGTTAGTAAATATAAGGTAAAAAAAAATTATTAACTGTTTTATGGTACTAATTTATCTTTTTTATTGATAGTTTTCTGTTCAAAAAGTATAACAATTTTCAAAAATAAGGTTT
>CAYSND010000126.1:0-5488 GCA_964432305.1 uncultured Muribaculaceae bacterium
TTAAAAGCAGGTTTCCAAAGAGCCTCTAAAAGTTTTAATGCACGCTCCCCATCCCCCAATCTAGCCCAAAAATTAACTTTCCATGCTCTTGACCACCCTGTTCCCCCATCCCCTCGCCTTTCGAGTGTAGCTCGACACGCCTCCATTAGTTCAGGAGTTTTGCTTTTGGAGAGAAGGTTTGAAGGGTGAAGCCCATAGAGATGCGAAACATGTCGATGAGTCGGTTCCACCTCCTCGTAATCTTCAAGCCACTCCTGAAGAGAACCGTTCTTACTTACGATATGAGGGGGAAGTCGCTTTTTGGTCTTATCTAAACTGATTGCAAAATCTGAATCTACCCCTAATATCCTTGCTGCCTCAGATGTATTCTTAAATAACTCCTTGATTATCTGATTATCCATTGTGGATCCCATACAGAGTGAGACCGCCTCTCTCTTCCCATTCTTATTCTTAAAATAAAACGCATTCTCAGGAGAAGTGGTGGGAGCAGTAACAAGCCATCCATGAGTAGGCTCCTCAATAAGCATCGAGAGGAAAAACTCCGATGCCCCTTTCATTACAGGATAGACCTCCCCCAAGTAATCCCTATCCATAGTATAGAGATAGTGATTCCAGAGATGCTGACAGAGCCACCCTGCTGAGGTATTAGTAGCTCCCCAAGAGGCATCTTCCCCCGGAGCTGTATCGAGCCAGAGATTGGTCTTCATGTGGGTTACCCACCCTTTTGCACCATAAAATGAGAGTGCAGTAGCCTCACCGGAGTTTACCAATGATTTGGTAAGTTCGATTAATGGGAGGTGTAGCTCAGAAAGGTTACAAACCTCTGCTATCCAGTGGTTCATCTGCACATTTATATTAAGGTGATAATCCCCATTCCAAGGGGTCTGAATACTATTTGCCCAGAGTCCTTGAAGATTGGGAGGGAGTAGCCCCACCCTCGAAGAGGAGATTAAAAGGTAACGACCATATTGGAGATAGAGAGAAGCAAAAGAGGCTGAAGCCGAACCACTCATAGAGAGTTTTAATCTTTGGAAAAGAGATGAATAAGAGGCAATATGATCCCTTTTAAGAGCTTTATAACTCTTTTTCATGGCATCAGAGAGAAGCCTATTAGCCTCAAGTTTCTCATTATCATTGCGGGCTCCACTGTCATTGCGGGCTTGACCCGCAATCCGAGCCTCCCTGTCACCGTCATTGCGGGCTTGACCCGCAATCCGAGCCTCCCCTTTGAGGGAGGCTAGAAGTGCCTCTGCCCCACTCTTTGCACGCTCAGCACACTCTTTATAATTAGTAGCAGAGGAGAGAAAAACAACAAGTTCAGACGCCCCCTCCACCACAACGCTATCCCCAGAGTAGAGAACTCTCCCCCCATTGTTTTTAACTTTTAGAATATTGTAATACCTCAACCCCTCTACCCCTTCGGTGCCACTATTTAAGGTTCCGCTCATAATAAGACTCTCCCCCTCAGTAAAGACCTCGCTCCTCTCTGCTCTTGATAGCCTTATAGTACAGTTTATAAGCTCTTTCGGAGGACTTTTTCTCGCTTTTGATATTCTGACAATAGAGAGATCATCTGCAAAAGAGGTAAAATACTCCCTTTCGAAAACCCCATCCCTCGAATAAGCGATAGCGGTATTAAGATCAAGTCCCCTTTCATAATCTCCGGTCACAGATTTATCTCTTTTATAATCAATAATCAAATCCCCCATGGTCTGATAACAACCGAATGGGACATTTGCCCCACTGCCTCGTCCTGTCCCCTGACCTCCACAGGTAAACGATCTGTTTGTAAGCTCCTCAGCCTCTCTGTTTTTACCTTGAATTAAAAGTTCCCTAATCTTAGGCAATGCTTTAAGTGCATCAGGGTTCGATGCATCCTCCCAGGAACCTGACCACATGGTTATCTCATTAAGAACTATCTTCTCTCTATTTACCCCACCATCAGGCATCATCCCGAGTCTTCCATTGCCAATAGGAAGGGTCTCCTCCCAGATTGCCGCAGGGGAATCGAATGTAAGTTTTAGGTTAGAATCATAAATAGGCGTTTTCGAAGCGCAACTTAACAACGAAAACGACACAAATAGTAATAATATCAATCGTTTCATACTTCAAAGATAATTAATATTATTTTTTTTCTAACTTTGAATATGAATAAAAATTACATAACACTTGATGAAGGGGTAAAGATCAGCAGCCCAAGGAGTTTCTCTGCCCTTATTAAACCTGTCGGAGCCTCATGTAATTTGGAATGCACATACTGTTACTACCTCGACAAGATGCGGCTTTATGAGGATAAACTATCGGTAATGTCAGATGAAATCCTTGAAAAACTGACTCAGGAATATATCTGCTCCAATGCAGCAGAGGAGATAAATTTCGTATGGCACGGAGGGGAACCACTCCTTGCAGGGATAGAGTTTTTTAAAAAGGGACTCTCTTTTCAAAAAAAGTACAATAAAAAAGGGAAGGTTATAACTAACTCCATTCAGACCAATGGGACCCTTCTGAATGATGAATGGTGCGCATTCCTAAAAAAAAATCGCTTCTTGGTGGGACTCTCGTTAGATGGGGGACGCGACATATACAATGAGTATAGAAAAAACAGAGCAGGGATAGGGGCATTCGATAAAGCAATTAGGGGGCTTGAGCTCCTTAATAAACATAGAGTGGATTATAATATCCTATGCGTTCTGAATAACCTTTCAGAGGGGAAGGGGGGAGAAATTTACTCATTTTTAAAATCGAGAGGGGCAAAATATATTCAGTTTCTCCCCTCTGTAGATTATATCTCGGAGAAAGAATTTTATCGGGAGAGAGGGGTAATCGTCTCCCCTCTTAAAGTCGAATCTTCCGAGTCAAAGGAATATATAAAAGCCCCTTGGTCTATCTCCCCTAAAGGGTATGGGGAGTTCTTAATAGATGTCTTTGATATCTGGGTTAGGAATGATGTGGGGAAGATATTTGTCCAGTTGTTCGATATGACACTCTGCTCTTGGTGTGATATTCCCCCTCCGCTCTGTGCATATAGAGAGAGTTGTGGAGATATAATAGCTGTAGAGAGAGATGGGGAGGTCTATTCCTGTGACCATTTTGTCTATCCGGAGCATAGACTTGGGAATATACTCGACAAACCGATAGTGGAGATGATCTCAAGCGAAGAGGGGATAAAATTCGGAATCAATAAAAGAAACACACTCTCCAAAGAGTGCCTTTCATGCAGATACTATTTCGCCTGTAAAGGGGAGTGTCCTAAACATAGACATGAAGTAGGGAGAGATGGGGAGAAAAAATTTACTCTGTGTGAAGGGATACTTGCGTATTACCAACACACAGAGCCTTATATGAAAATAATGAAAGAGCTTCTAATGCAGGAGAAACCCCCTTCTCTTATTATGGATTGGGTAAAACAGAGAGGGTAAAATTGAAAACATACTCCTTAAAAGGAAGCATATATTCAGGACGAGGAAGGGCACCCCAGCTCGTAACGCACCCAAGTCCCATCTGAAAGAGTTCAAAGTTTACATAAGTCGCATTCCCCTCCACCAATTCACCGGAATGTCTTACTGAACCGGGCCTCCCCACATCCAAATCTTCTATAGAATATGGGAGTGCTGAGGCTGAAAATGGAGTATCAGCACTGATCCTAAAACCAAATCCATTACGATCCACCACATCGAAATAGCGCAAATCACTCTTGGTGCCCGACTCCTGAGGACGAACATAGTCTTGATGATACTGCTCTGAGAGGGGTTGTCTATAGAGTCCTATCGGGGCAGAACTATTTCTATCCGAATAGTTCTCGTGAGGACCTCTCCCATACCATGAAACCACATTAAATCGTGATGGCATTACGAGTGTCATTCCATATCTAAAGAGATTAGAAGCATCTGAAACAGCTCCGGGAACTAAACGCTCCTCCACAGTAATATCCCCTTTACCATTTATAATATAGGTCATCTCCATACTGGCTCCCACAGGGAGTATCTTATGAATGGTCTTAATTATAACACTCTTTCCATCTTCGCTTTGAGCACCCTCCATGGAGCTGAGTTCAAAGGTAGGGTATCTCCAAGCATTATATCTCCTCTGTAACCCTGCCCCCTCATCATTCTCTGTAACTCCTCTTTTAAAATCGGGTATTAAAGGCTCATCCTCCTTTATAATAGAGGCTCCATCATAAACATACCTAACCAAAAACCCTTTGCTTCTACAGAAAGCCATCTCCCAATTCTCCCCATTTACGGTATAAGAGAGTTGATTGCTTCTAAAAAAGATAGGGGCATCTGGGCTTTTCACCTCATAGTTTCCTTTAATATCATACTCCTTTATTATAATCTGTTGCTTGGCTATGGTAAAACCTGCATCTAGAAGAGGGGATGCACTCTTTAACTTATATGAGATATTTAGTAGTACCTCTTTTGAGGATGAAGGATAACTATTAAATGAAACCCCTAACGGAACTACAACTTTTTGTTGTGGAGCCACTTTAATATCATTTATGACGCCTGAAGTAAATGCTCTTCCATCAGATAGAAGTTCCCATTCGAGACGATAGTCTGAAAGGTCTTTAAAGAAATACTCGTTAAATATCTCCACCTCCCCTTTTGCGGCATCTTTCAGAGTGCTCCAGATAGACTGATATTGATGTTGAACCTCATAAGCATGTGCATGTGGGGTACGTACCGATGAGATAACTCCATTGCAGTTAAATGAGTCATCGGAAGGATCTACTAAGTTAAAATCCCCGCCATAGAGGTAAGAGATCTTCCCATTATTCTCATAGCGGATTAAAGCCTGATCCACCCAGTCCCAAATAAACCCACCCTGTAGTGCAGGATATTTTCTAAAGAGATCCCAATACTCTTTAAATCCTCCCATAGAGTTACCCATTGCATGGGCATATTCACAAAGAATTAATGGCTTGGTATAGTCAGATAGAGCATATTTCTCACAATTCTCGTAGTTTGTGTACATAGGTCCATGTATGTCCGGAAGATTATCATAAGTGGAGCCCTCATAATGTACGGGGCGTGAGGGGTCATAACTCTTTATCCATTTATAACAAGCCTCAAAATTTGCTCCGTGCCCCGCTTCGTTACCCATTGACCAGACTATTATCGAGGGGTGATTTTTATCCCTCTGCACCATACGACTATTTCTCTCTAAATGAGCCTTTGCATAAGAGGGGTTTTTTGCAAGCGTTCTCTCTTTATACCCCATTCCATGTGACTCTACGTTAGCCTCATCATAAACATAGAGGCCGTAGCGGTCACATAAGGAGTACCAAATCGGATCATCAGGGTAGTGACAGGTACGGACTGCATTCACATTGAGCTGTTTCATAACTTTTATATCCTGAATCATCCTCTCCACACTCACCACATAGCCACGCACGGGATCTACCTCATGACGATTTACCCCTTTTATTAGAATAGCTTTTCCGTTGACGAGCAGATTCCCATTTTTAATCTCCACGCTTCTAAATCCC
>CAYSND010000127.1:0-5460 GCA_964432305.1 uncultured Muribaculaceae bacterium
ACCGGTTCTTCCACAGGCCCACATCTCGATTTCAGGATTTGGAGGGGGGGGTCTCCCATTAACCCTTTGAAGATGGAGTCACCTTCAATAGAGCCGATAAAAAAGGAGAATTTGGAGGCATTTAAGGTAGCAAAAGAGGAAGCGGCATGTAAGAGAGAGAAGGTAATGGCTGAGAATGCCCTTACGAAGATGATAGAGATAGTTAATAGATAATTCCTATAAGGCAATCAATAATTTAGATGAATAAAAAAAGGGTAGTGGAATGGTTATTGAACTAACAATGATGAAAGTTAGTATAATTAACCAATTTAAATATAAAAGATATGAAACATTTACTACCAAATTTGAAATATGCGGCTGATGCTTTAGAGCCGATTATCAGCAAGCAGACTATTGAATTTCATCATGGAAAGCACCACCAAACATACGTAACAAACCTTAATAATCTTATACCGGGAACCCCTTTCGAGGAGGCTTCCTTAGAGGAGATTATATTAAAATCAGATGGAGGCACCTTTAATAATGGTGCTCAGGTCTGGAATCATACTTTCTATTTCAATTCTCTTTCTCCCAAAAAGGAGAGGGGTGGAAATGGGGGAGGAGTCCCAACGGGAGTACTTGGCAAGGCAATCGATAAAACTTGGGGGAGCTTTGAGAATTTTAAGAAGGAGTTCAATGCCGCTGCACTTTCGCAGTTTGGCTCCGGCTGGGCATGGCTCGTTAAAGATTCCTCAGGCAATCTCTCTATCGTAAAAGAGAGCAATGCAGGAAACCCAATGACCAAAGGGCTTACCCCGCTACTAACAATGGATGTCTGGGAACATGCCTACTATCTCGACTACCAAAATAGACGAGCTGACTACCTTAATTCCCTCTGGGAAATAATTGACTGGAGCGAGGTGGAGAAGAGATAACTGAGAGGGTCTGCAGGCGATGAGAGAATACGCTTATAGAGTTAAGGAAATTGGTGAGCGATGAGTCGAACCTTCCGTACTCTGTAAGCGTAGCTCTTTAGGGGTTGAGATTGCGGGTCGGGCCCGCAATGACATTTTGGGGTTCGCAATGACATTGGGTAAGCTAATTGTTTTTCTTCTCTTTTAGGACGGCTTTGCGGAGCTCGAAGTTTTGGCCGAGGTATTTTCTGCGGACTTCGGGGTTATCTGCAAGCATCTGGGCAGTACCGCTTTCAAGTATATTCCCCTCGTATAGAAGGTATGCTCTGTCGGTAATGGCTAAGGTCTCGTGAACATTATGGTCAGTGATAACCACCCCTATATTTTTTTTCTTTAGATTAAAGATAATATGCTGTATATCTTCTACCGCAATAGGGTCAACACCTGCAAAGGGCTCATCCAAAAGTATGAATTTCGGATCAATGGCAAGTGCTCTTGCTATCTCACATCTCCTTCTCTCCCCCCCTGAAAGCTGTATCCCATAATTTTTCCTCACCTTTTGTAATCCAAACTCCTCTATTAAAGATTCAAGTTTCTCTTTACGCTGTACCTTGGTCATATCAGTCATCTCCATTACAGCGAGAATGTTATCTTCCACACTGAGTTTTCTAAAAACAGAAGCCTCCTGAGCAAGATACCCAAGTCCTTTCTGTGCACGCTTATACATCGGAAGGGTGGTGATATTCTCCCCATCAAGGAAAATCTCCCCATCGTTAGGTTTTATAAGACCTGTTATCATATAGAAAGTGGTGGTCTTTCCGGCACCGTTAGGTCCGAGTAACCCCACTATTTCCCCCTGCTCCACCTCGATGGAGACCCCTTTTACGACATATCGTATTCCGTATTTTTTTACAAGATTAGTGCAGTGTAGTCTCATCTGATTAAAAGTCTAATTCTAAATCTTTCTGTAACTCCTTTAACTCTTCATTACTATTTATCATAAACTGTGCCTTTTCGCTTGCAGAAAGAAACTTCTTAGAATTATCTTCATCTGCGGGCACCACTTCCACGTCGATAGTAATATTGTCGTTGTTAAGTTCTGCTTTAACATAGGCAGTAATTCTCACAAGACAATTTTTCTCTATCCACTCTTTCTGGGCAGAGTTGCTTACAAAAAAGAGAACAGAGGTTCCATCCTCTTTTATTTCAGGAGTATATTGTCTTAATGCAGTAGCTATCCCGGGGCGATTTTTCTCTTTTTCCTGCTCCGCAAGTCTATTCCAAACTGAGGTCAATGCAGACAAATCGAAAGGCTCTTCTTTGGTTACCACAGTTGTGGTTTTGATGGTTTCAGAGGACTCTGTTGCAGACTTCAGCATCTCTTTCAATGAAAATGTCCCAACATTTTTTTGCTTCCCTTGCAGAGCAGGGGAGGGTGCCGGGGCCTCGTTTTGAGGAGGTGGAGGCGTAGGAATTTGAGCCTGTGCAGGTGCTTGAACCGGTGTCTGAATTGGAGCCTGAACCGGAGCTTCCCCCGAAACCTGAGTTGGAGCCTGAGACTGAATAGGTTCTTGAACCGGAGCTTGCGCCGGAACTTGAACTTGTGCGGGAGCCTGTATTGGAACCTGTGTGGAAACTTGCACCGAAGGAGTCTCAAGGGATTTCCCTATAAAGGAGAGTTTCAATAGTGCAAACTCAATAAGAAGTCTCTGGTTTCCACTCTGTTTGTATGCTGCTTCGCAGGCAGTGGTAATGGAGAGAGCTTCGTAAATGAAATTCAGAGAGCAATTTTCCGCCTCTTTTCTATATTTTGCAGTAAGGGTGGGGGGGAGGGAGAGAAGTGTTTGGGAGGCATTGTTTTTACATACCAATAAATCTCTTAAATGGGAGCTTACCCCTGATATAAAATGGAGTGCATTGAACCCTTTGGAGAGGATCTCGTCAAAAAGGAGGAGAGAGGAGGTGTAATCTGAGGCTTGTAGATGCTCGATTAACTTGAAATAGTATTCATAATCGAGGACATTTAGATTACTTATTACCTCTTCATATTTTATCTCTTTTCCGCAAAAAGCTACTGTCTGATCAAAAAGTGTTAGGGCATCGCGCATGGCTCCATCTGCTTTCTGTGCCAAGATATGGAGAGCCGCGTTTTCAATATTTACCCCCTCTTTTTCGGCAATACTCTCTAAATTTTTAACTATATCAGGTATGGAGATACGATTAAAATCATAGGTCTGGCACCTCGAAAGAATAGTTGGAAGAATTTTATGTTTTTCAGTGGTGGCGAGGATAAAAATCGCATGTGCAGGGGGCTCTTCGAGGGTTTTAAGGAAGGCATTAAATGCTGCAGTGGAGAGCATGTGTACCTCATCAATAATATAGACACTATATTTTCCGATTTGGGGAGGGACTCTTACCATATCGGTGAGGTTTCTTATATCATCTACAGAGTTATTCGAGGCTGCATCAAGTTCGTGAATACAGTATGAACGCCCCTCAGTAAAGGAGAGACAAGACTCGCAAAGACCACAAGGCTCCATATCACTCCCCGGATTAAGACAATTAATTGATTTTGCAAATATTCGTGCTGTGGTGGTTTTTCCTACTCCTCGGGGACCGCAAAAAAGATAAGAATGTGCTAATTGCCCCCTTAGGATGGAGTTTTTAAGGGTAGTGGCTATGTTCTCTTGACCTATGAGAGACTCAAAGGTATTAGGCCTATATTTCCTCGCTGATACAATGAATTGTTCCATATCACACAAAAGTACAAATATTTATTTATTTTTGCAGTGTCAAATTTAGTAAAATATTATGAGGAAAATTGCAACACTTTTTTTAACGCTCATTCTGGCAACAGGAATTACTGCACAGATAAAGCTGTTACCTAAAAAAGAGAACTTGAAAGACTTTACGGCTAAGACCACAAAAATAGTATTGGCAGGAGATAACTCCTTTTTAGACTTGCTCTTAAAAGACGCAGTAAGTAAAAACTGGTACCTTTCACCATTTGAATATTGCACCTTTGAGGAGTTTAATAAAATTAAAACAGACTCTTCGTTCTACTTTCTTGTAAGGGTAAATGGACAACATAGTAAGGAGAGTGAACCTGCTATGGAGTTTCTTTCGCTTCTAAAGGGGGGTCCGGAAGCTGAAAAAGGGTTAAATGCTATGCCTGAAATCCTTTCACTTCCACTCCAGCCTATTAATGATGACTCGGGGAAGATATTTGCATTTCTCCCTGCTTATGTTAAAATTGTCCAGGCACATGTCTTGAAGGTTATTAGAAACGATCTCTCTGCGTATGTCGGTATGTCCACTTATACCGATGGGATAGATGGTGCGACAGATAGAACTATTTTATTTAATGAGAATGATTTCGCTTTTAAACTCGATAACAATGATTTTGAAGCCAAGTTTAAAGGTAAAGGGAGAGTAGTGTCGGAAAAGGCAACAGAAGAGGCTATCTCTAATGGGAAAGCAAACACCTTAGTCACATTAGTGGTGGCACCCGTTATTAATCAGCGAGGCTCCTACTGTTATAAGATGATTATCAGTACTGATTCAAATGAGCTTTTCTTCTTTAGGAAACATAAAATTACAAACAAGAACGGTAAAGGATTCCTTTCAGAAGATTATAGAAGGATAGCTGTTCCGTTTTCAAAACAGTAATGACAGAAAATTTCTTCAAAGGGATGCAGTTTGCATTCAAACGGAGCTCTTCTCCTGTGGCTTATTGTGCTATATCTGTCCGTGCAGGGACCAGAGATGAAAAACCAAATCTTGCAGGGATTGCCCATTTTACAGAGCATGTCCTTTTTAAAGGGACAGAGTTCAAGTCTGCTTCCACTATTAACTCCTATGTAGAGAAACTCGGTGGAGAGCTCAATGCATATACCACTAAGGAGGAGACAGTTCTTCACTGCACAGTCCTTCGCGAAGATATCTCTAAGGCAATAAATCTCTTAGTGGAGATAGCGTTCTGCTCCATTTTCCCTGAGAAGGAGTTAAATAAGGAGAAGGTGGTAATTTTGGACGAGATAAACTCCTACAAAGACTCCCCCTCCGAACAGATTTTCGATGATTTTGAAGAGTTGCTCTTCGCGGGCTCCGCACTCTCCACCCCTGTTTTAGGGAAAGCAAAGACAATAAAGAAGATAGGTGTCAATGATATAAAGGAGTACTACCATAAAGAGTTTGTCCCCTCCAATATGAGCTTCTCCGTGGTTGCTGATATGGACGAGAGCAAGGTTCGTGGTATTCTCCTTAAAGCACTTAATAAATATTGTACTTTAGATTTACCTCTTACGGAAAAGGTTACTATCCCCCGGAGAGTCCCTTACTCTCCAAGTTCCCCTTTTTCAAAAAGTGTTTTGAGAAGAAATCATCAAGTGCATTGTATTATAGGGGGGTATGGGTGTTCGTTTTACTCTCCTCAAAGGCTTCCCCTAATACTTTTAGTCAATATCCTTGGGGGACCTGCGGCAAATTCGAGGCTAAACCTCCTCTTAAGGGAGAAGAATGCTTTAGTCTATAATGTTGAAGCCTCTTTTAATCAATATTCAGATAC
>CAYSND010000128.1:0-2193 GCA_964432305.1 uncultured Muribaculaceae bacterium
AGCTAAATACCTTTTGAAAAAAAGGGAGGAGCGTCTATTAGGAAAGACAAAACAGTAGTCCCTTGATTCAGCTGAATGTTTACTGTAAAAAAGTTCAGCTACTCCCCTTAGAAACTGATTTCCCATAATACATTAGGGATTACAGTCTCTTTCTTAACTCGGCAGCAGCAGCTTCATACCCCGGTTTTCCGAGTAGTGCAAACATATTTTTCTTATAGGCCTCCACTCCCGGTTGGTCAAAAGGATTTACCCCTAACATATAAGCAGATACCCCGCAGGCTTTCTCAAAGAAATAGAAGAGTTCACCTATATTATATTCATCGATTCTCTCCATCTCTATTCTTATATTAGGGACCCCTCCATCTATATGAGCCAACTTGGTGCCAAGTTCTGCCATCCTATTGCACTCCTCAAGGTGTTTCCCGGAGATAAAGTTCAATCCATCGAGATTTTGAGGGTCATTACAAATCAGCAGTTCCCTCTGCGAAGTTTTGACAGAGAGCACAGTTTCAAAAAGGGTGCGCTCCCCATCCTGAATATATTGTCCCATAGAGTGAAGATCAGTGGTGTTATTGACAGATGCAGGAAAAATTCCCTTCCCCCCTTTCCCCTCCGATTCTCCGTAGAGTTGTTTCCACCACTCTCCGATATATTGAAGTTTAGGGTTATAATTAACCAATATCTCAATCTTCTTCCCGGAATCATAGAGGAAGTTTCTCGAAGCTGCATAAGCAATTGCAGGGTTCTCCGCGGAGCGGCCCTTGCAAACCTCCTCCATATCTCGCGCACCACGCATTAGTTCTTTTATGTCAAATCCTGCAAGTGCAATTGGAAGGAGTCCCACAGGGGACAATACTGAAAAACGACCTCCGACATTGTCCTCAATAACAAAGGTGCGATATCCTTCAGTGGTAGCAAGTCCCTTCAGGGCACCTCGCGATTTATCAGTAACTGCGACGATTCTGCGCCTTGCCCCCTCTTTGCCATATCTCTGCTCGATCTTCTCCTTAATAAGTCTGAATGCCACTGCAGGTTCTGTGGTGGTACCGGACTTGGAGATAACCACCGTTGCCACTGATTTCTTCTCAATATAATCGAAAAGTTCGGCATGGTACTCTTCTGAAAGATTGTGCCCCGCAAAAACAACTCTCGGTTTTTCGGGAAATAGTGCGGATTCAAAAGAATGCGAGAGTGCCTCGATTGAGGCTTTCGCTCCAAGATAAGAGCCCCCTATTCCAATAACAACAATCAATTCCACTCCAAGTTTTTTCCAATCATCTGCTACTGCAATGCACTCCTCCAGGAGGGAATCAGGGGTTTCGGAAGGGAGATTAAGCCAACCAAGAAAATCATTGCCCTCCCCTTTTCTGCTCTCCAAAAGATCAAAAGCGACAAGCGCCCTCTCGGAGAATTGTGATGGGAGAGATTTAAATTCAACTTTTATCATTCTTATATCTATTTAATGTAAAACTTCCGTAAGTTCTTTAATAACTTTCACAGGCTCCAACCCCTCGTAAAGTATTTTATAGGCGGCATCTGCAATCGGCATCGGGACATTTAACTCTTCATTAAGGATATGAATAGACTTGGCTGCAAAATACCCCTCAGCCACCATATTCATCTCAAGTTGAGCCGCTTCGACTGAGTATCCTTTACCTATCATTGTTCCAAATCTCCTATTTCTACTAAACTGCGAATAACAAGTTACAAGCAGGTCTCCTAAATATGCAGAAGTGGAGGGGACCCTTACTTTATCGGGATATGTAGCATCTAAAAACTCCACTAGTTCATTATAAGCACTTGTAATCAGGACAGACATAAAGTTATCCCCATACCCTAAACCATGACATATACCGACCGTTACAGCGTATATATTTTTAAGGGCAGCCGCATATTCAACTCCATAAATATCAGTCCCTGCAATAGTTTTAATATACTCATTTCTAAAGGCTTCGCAGATAGATTCGGCAAGCGAAATATGTTTAGACGAGATGGTAAGGTAAGAGAGTCTCCCCATAGAGACCTCTTCGGCATGACATGGACCACTTATTATCGCTATATCATCATAGGGAACACCATGATAACGATTAAAATACTCCCCTATGGTAAGATGATCATTAGAGACAAACCCTTTGATAGCAGATATGAAAAATTTTCCACTTAAATTCGCTTTAGATTTTGACATTTCACTTA
>CAYSND010000128.1:2203-5435 GCA_964432305.1 uncultured Muribaculaceae bacterium
CTTAGGAAATAGGCTGATGGGATAGCAAATATTAAAATATCAGACGACTCTATAATCTCGGTGATATTGTTACTCATGTAAAACTTTTTCGTGTCGAGATAGATAGTTTGAAGGTGCGACAAGTGATGCCGATATTTATTAATATGATTTATGGTATCGGTGTCTTTGACATACCAGTTTATAGTTCGATTATTATTGGTCAGGAGTTTAACGAGGGCTGTTGCCCAACTCCCACTACCGATTACCGCATAACGCAGATTGGGGTCATTAAGATTATCTCTCATTATTCTTCATTTGCATACAAAAATACTAATTTAAAAGGAGCATACAATTAAAATCTCTATTTTTGTGGAACAATTTTTAGATATGGGTTACAATATCGACACTCTCCTTACAAAAGCCTCCTCGTTACAAGAGCTTTCATTTGACCAAGCACTCTATCTCTATAAGAATGCCCCGCTTGTCTCGTTGATGAAAGTAGCTGATACAATTCGTTTTAAGCTACACCCAGAAAGGAAGGTTAGTTGGCAGATAGACAGAAATGTGAATTATACAAATATCTGTATATGCGGCTGCAAGTTCTGCACTTTTAGCTGTCGCCCATCAGAGAAGGAGAAAGGGTTTCTTCTCTCTATTGAAGATTACAGAGAGAAAATAAGGGAACTTATTTCAATGGGAGGGGAACAACTCCTTCTGCAAGGGGGACTTCACCCCAAACTAGACATTCACTATTTTGAAGAACTTTTTCAAGAATTAAAGAAGATAGAACCCTCTCTTAAATTAAATGCCCTCGGTCCTCCGGAGGTGGCACATATAGCGAGGATAAGTAAAATCTCAATACAAGAGACTCTCGAAAGATTAGTGGAAGCAGGGCTGGACACCCTCCCGGGGGCAGGTGCCGAGATATTATCGGATAGGGTGCGGAGAGAGCTCTCCCCTTTTAAGCCCTCTGTCGCAGAGTGGATTGAGGTTATGAGAATAGCTCATCAGCTTGGATTAAGCACTACTGCCACGATGGTTTATGGCTCCATAGAGAGTGCTGCCGAAATGTTGGAACATCTATTTATACTTCGAGAACTTCAAAAAGAGAAACCGGAAGGGGCTCCGGGATTCCGTGCCTTTATCCCTTGGGCAATGCAGGGGATGGAGAATAGAAGCGAAAATAAGTCATATCTTAGAATAGTGGCTATCAGTAGAATAGTCTTACTAAATATACCTCATATTCAGGCATCCTGGTTGACTATGGGAATTTCCATCGCACAGATAGCTCTCCATTCCGGAGCGGATGATATGGGGTCGATAATGATAGAGGAGAATGTCGTCTCATCGACAAGATTGCGGGTCAAAGCCCGCAATGACATCTTGGAAGCCCGCAATGAGAGTGTAATGGATGCTGAGGGGATACAAAGGGTTATAATAGAGTCAGGTTTTCAACCGTGGCTCCGGGATCAGCAATACCGCCCTCTTTGATAACTTTTTCGGCGGCAGCTACTGCAAGTGCATCACACCTCTCATTTTCGGGGTGACCGGCATGACCTTTAATCCAGACAAAAGAGACTCGATGTTTACGATAAACTATTAAAAACCTCTGCCATAAATCAGGGTTTGCTTTTTTTGCAAACCCCTTCTTCTCCCATCCGAAAACCCACTTCTCATTGACTGCATTTACCACGTAAGAAGAGTCACTATAGACTGTAATATCTGCATTTTTCCATTTTACCGCCTCAAGTCCTATAATAACTGCCAAAAGTTCCATACGATTATTGGTCGTATAAGTAAACCCTCCCGAAAGCTCCTTGTAGAGTTCTCCGCACTTTAATACCACTCCGTATCCACCGGGACCGGGATTCCCTTTTGAAGCTCCGTCAGTATAGATAGAAATAGGACGATTCATCTCTTACTCAATAACAGGACCACGATGATGATTATTAGGCTCTTCCACCTTAACAGTTAAGACATTCTTACGCATCTCATCATAAAGCTGACGATTTCTGACTATATCTACAGCCATATAGATAGATGAGAGCATAGGCATTGCATTTGCTAAATTTTTACCAGCCAACTCGTATGCTGTACCATGGTCGGGGCAAGTTCTCACCACAGGGAGACCTGCTGTATAGTTTACTCCACTATCAAATGAGAGTGCTTTGAAAGGGATAAGTCCCTGATCATGATACATCGCGAGTACTGCATCAAAAGTATATTGGAGATTGTGGCTGAAAAATCCGTCCGGTGAGTAAGGTCCAAAGGCTAGAATTCCACTTTTATTGGCTTTTTCCAAGGCAGGGGATATAATCTTAACCTCCTCTTCTCCAAGGAGTCCCCCATCTCCAGAGTGGGGATTAAGTCCCAAAACAGCTATCCTCGGCTTAACCACATTAAAATCCCTTTTAAGAGACTCATTCATAATCCTTAACTTAGTAAGAAGAAGCTCCTCCGTAATCATAGCAGGAACTTTGGAGATAGGAATATGATTCGTTAAGACACCAACTCTCATTTTATCCGAGCAGAGGAACATCAGAACATCTTTTGTATTAAACTCATTTGCCAAATATTCAGTATGCCCGACAAACTTAAATGAGTCGCTAACTATCGCCCTTTTATTAACAGGGGCAGTTATCAGGGCATCAATATCTCCACTTTTCAGATCTTTCACTGCGGTTTCAAGAGCAATAATGGCAGAGCGTGCAGAGTCGTGAGTGGGCTGACCCGGATCGATATGAAAATTATCAGGTACACAGTTAATTATATTGATTCTCTTGGGGTGATAGTCCTTAGCAGAATTAATAATATTTGTGTTGATAGACTCTGAATCCTCTACTTGTTTTTTATAATAACCGAATGCTCGGGAAGAACCGTAAACTATAGGGATACAGATATCCATAATTCTTGCATCTGCGAGGGACTTTATTATCACTTCATACCCAATTCCATTAAGATCACCTTGGGTAATTCCAACAACTATTTTATTTGCCATAAATCTATTTTTAAATTTGGTGCAAGTTACGAAAATTAACAATAACTTTGTTTTCTAATGAGCAACATTCTTGACAGAGAGATACAATACCTTGCAGGAATAGGTCCAAAAAGGGGTGAGCTTCTTGCAAAAGAACTGAATATCCGCACATTCAGGGATTTGGTCTATACATTCCCCTTTAGGTATATAGACAGGAGCAAAGTCTATTCTATAAGTGAGATAGAGGATACCTCCTCATACATTCAGTTACGTGGT
>CAYSND010000129.1:0-5349 GCA_964432305.1 uncultured Muribaculaceae bacterium
ATTTTAAACCCCCTCCTGGATCCTCCCCGAGGGGAGGAGGAGGCACGACACTACTCTCTTCCGCTTACTTTATGTTTCTGTTTGTGGTTCTTGGGGAATTTCGTCAAGTTTTGAAGCTCAGAACATTCGAGTACATTCAATCCGTAAGCACGAGCCGTGTCGGTCTGCTGAGGCAGACTTATTTTAAACCCCCTCCTGGATCCTCCCCGAGGGGAGGAGGAGGCACGACACTACTGTCTTTCCGTTTGCTGCGCAAACCCGACCCGTGTCGGTCGTCTGATGACGACTCTCTTCCGCTTACTTTATGTTTGGCTTAGTGGTTTTTGGAAACTTTCGGCACTTAGTCCATTAAAATTGGTGGTCCTAAAGGAATAAAGCTCTCATCTTCCATTTTGGTAACATAATCTCTCCTAAGAGGTGCTTTTACGATATCCTTTTCAAGAAATTTTTGGAAAGTAAAACCCTCTCCTGAAACCTCCAATATCCTCTTAACGATTAGACGTCTACTTGCAGCATTATAATAATGCATATTATTAATCATACAGCTTGTCTGCTCCGACCTCCAAATCCCTTTTGAATAATAATGCCCCCCTTCAAAAGCCCCCACACGATTACTATAATCCGGTAGTCCAATAAAATCGCTCCAGCTCACCTTAGTCATATCACTTGTAGAAGAGACATTTAAATAATGACCAAACCCCTGCCATTTTAATAATTCGGTTACCTTATCGGCTGGAATTTCTGTTTGTTCATTAATATACTCATCAGCTAGCCTACCCCATCCATGTCCACCTGACTCGTGCATAACAATGCTATGAAAATAAGTCATGGAGGTAGGGGTACCTCTTCTACATACAGGAGATATCCCTATAGACCTTCCGGTTGACCACATTAAACAAGTACCTGCGTAAACATCTTCATTGGACAACAAAATAATTGATGTTTTAGTGAGGTCAGTATCAGTAATTCCCGGAACTTTTTTTACATAATTAAACACGGATTCAGAATTACAAGTTATACCGGTGGTATTTGCTGCTCCGGTTTTAGTTACACCAAAACAAGTATTTCTAAAAATATTCTGACTTGTAACAGACATCCCACTCTCTTTGGATATTCCTGCCACAATATAAATCGTAAAATATTCTCTATAAGACTTATATGGCTCAATAGAAAAGAATGCCTCAATAGCCTCTTCTATGTCCTTGTCAAATTTTCCCTCTTTGAAGACATAATCAGCCTCCACATATCCATCACCAAGAAAGAAAAGATTTACCGGGGTGGGCTTAGCGCTTTTTTGATATACTCTATGCTCTCCGTCTCTATAGATAGCCGTATCATCTGTCGTAAAAGAAAAAACATCTGAATACGTAACTGAGTTTGCCCTCTTATTGTTGTCATCTGCCTTGACTTTCCAGAACCAGGTGGTAGATGCTCCTAAAAATTCAGACAATTTAATTTTATTTGATATTGCATTTTTCTCTACCCATGTTGTCTTGTCCTTAGACATTAAAAGTGTATATGATAATTTATCTCCGTCCGGATCAGTGCAGCTCCAAGCAAATTCCGGAATTGGAAATACACCTGTCGCACCATTAGCAGGAGAAATTAATTTTGGTTTATCAGGAGGAAGATTAGGTAGAGCTTCCTTTTGCAATGTTTTCGAACGATACCCATAGTCCGAATAAAAGAAAATCAAGTTTGCTGTCTCTATCAATCTTTTTTCATTAGGAGACGTGACTATTTCAACCCTTGCATCCCCTTTTCCGGAAGTGGGTGATACAGAGTTAACCCAACCTGATCCTCCGGAAACAGAAAGAGCCCAATTACAATTAGCCTTAATGTCCAAATATTTTGTTTCTGCATTAACAGCGAAGAACATGGTGTCTGCATCAAAAGACAATGTAGAAAAGGGTTGTGTTACATTAATTGTCTTTGTAAACACTTTTTTTCCTTCACCGGCAGTTATTGTAATAGTAGTGCTCCTATCAACTACATCCGCATTACCTACCCCTTTTATAGAAATAGTGCCGGATCCCACCCCGTTTGGTGGAGAAACTTTACACCATGAATCTTGTGAAATAATCTTCCAAGCTAAATTAGAAGAGATCTCTACCTTAAACTCTGTATCTATATTATCTACCTCTACCTTCTCCTGAGAAACCTCTAAATAATCTTTTTCACATGATGTTAATAAAAATATATAAAAAATTACCATCAAAATTAGCGTACTTCTTTTCATAATTTTTTTAATAATTGTTTAATATCTACCTTTTCCTCAATAATTTTTCTTAGCATTTCAATAGGAACTCTCTCCTGCTCCATTGAGTCTCTGTATCTTATGGTTACTTGGTTATCTTCTTTTGTTTGGTGGTCAATCGTCACACAGAATGGGGTACCAATAGCATCTTGTCTTCTATAACGTTTCCCAATACTATCTTTTTCGTCATACTGACAATTAAACTCAAACTTCAGAGAGTTCATAATTTCCCTCGCAATCTCCGGAAGACCATCCTTTTTCACCAATGGGAATACTGCAAGTTTCACCGGTGCAAGCGCGGCAGGGAACTTCAGCACCACTCTCTCCTCCCCGTCGTTTAATTTTTCTTCACAATAAGCTGCCGCAAGCACAGAAAGGAACGTCCTATCAAGTCCAATAGAGGTCTCTACCACATAAGGAACGTAGCTCTCATTGGTCTCCGGGTCAAAATATTGAAGTTTCTTCCCCGAAAACTTTTGGTGGTTACTAAGGTCAAAATCGGTCCTCGAATGAATCCCCTCAATTTCCTTAAAACCAAAAGGAAACTCAAACTCAATATCAGTAGCAGCATTTGCATAGTGCGCTAACTTTTCATGGTCATGGAAACGATATTTTGTCTCCCCGAATCCCATTGCCTGATGCCATGCAAGTCGAGTCTCTTTCCATTTGTAGAACCACTCCATCTCCTCTCCGGGACGCACAAAAAACTGCATCTCCATCTGCTCAAACTCCCTCATTCTAAAAATAAATTGTCTTGCAACTATCTCATTCCTAAAAGCTTTCCCTATCTGAGCTATCCCGAAAGGGACCTTCATCCTCGAAGTCTTCTGAACATTGAGGAAGTTAACAAAGATCCCCTGAGCTGTCTCCGGACGAAGATATATAACACCTGCATCATCCGTAACGCTACCCACCTGGGTACTAAACATAAGATTAAACTGCCTTACATCTGTCCAATTTTTACTACCGGAAATAGGGCATGCTATCTCATATTTTACAATCAATTCTTTGATAGCTTTTAAGTCCCCGGAGGTCAATACTGAGGAGACTTCCTCCCTCACACTATTGAGTTTCTCGGCATTTCGAAGCACATTAATGTTAGTGGAACGAAACTCCCCTTCATTAAAAGAGTCCCCATATCTTTTTCTCCCCTTCTCCACCTCTTTCTCCACTTTCTCTTCGAGCTTCGCAATATAATCCTCAAGCAAAACATCTGCACGATATCTCTTCTTTGAATCTTTATTGTCAATTAATGGATCATTAAACGCTCCAACATGTCCTGAAGCCTCCCATATCTTAGGGTGCATAAAAATAGCAGAATCAAGTCCCACTATATTCTCGTTGAGCCTTACCATAGAGTCCCACCAATACTTCTTAATATTATTTTTTAACTCAACGCCCATGGCGCCGTAGTCATAAACTGCACTTAATCCGTCGTAAATTTCGCTGGAAGGGAACACAAACCCATACTCTTTAGCATGTGCTATAAGATTTTTAAAAAGTTCTTCCTGTGTCATTAATTATTAATTCTTTATAATTTCGCAAAAATACTATTTATTTTTATACTTTTGTGAGATGAATATTACAAAATAACATGAAAAGAACCTTATTATTATCTTTTATTTTTTTATTCGGCTTAGTCTCGAATATTTTTTCACAAGAAACAGCCACTATTAAAAGCCAAGTAACCTATTTGGAAAATGGCACTATTAAAATAACCCTTACAGCAGAAATAGCTTCTGGATGGTATATGTATGGAGCAACTCCTATTACCGACGGTCCTATGCCGGCTTCTTTTGATATTACACCTACAGCAGACTTTAAACTTATAGGAAAATTCTCCGAAGAGACTCCTGCAAAAAAGAAGTTCGATGAATCATTTGGTCTTGAAGTCGGAATATTCGAAAACAAGGCTGTTTTTTATCAAATTATTCAACCTTTGAAAAAAAACAATTTTGTTATAAAGGGTACCTTTAATTATCAAACCTGCAATGGTGCCGAGTGCCTTATTGGAGAAAATGAGATCTCGGTAAACATTAAAGGGGAGTCAATTAAAGCACCTGTAACACCTGTTGAGACAGTTACAACTACTGATACAAATGGAGCAGAAACCATTGTTTCAGAAGATACTGTTTCCACGGTAGCCCCTCTGACTACAGTTTCAGAGGAGATGCCGGCAGCGAAGAAATCTGAGCAGTCCCTTTTAATCTTCCTACTCATTGCATTTGCAGCAGGTTTAGGGAGTATTTTGACACCTTGTGTTTTCCCTATGATCCCGATGACTGTAGGCTTCCTTGTAAGTGGCGGATCAAAAAAGAATGGAATTATCAGAGGTCTTGTCTTTGGTTTATCGGTTATGCTAATATATTCATTATTAGGACTTATTGTGGCTCTTTTCCAAAGTACCACCACCACAGATGTACTTGGCACACATTGGATTCCTAATATTTTATTTGCATTATTATTCCTTGTATTTGCTATCTCTTTCTTCGGGGCTTTTGAAATAACGCTCCCTTCAGGATTAGCAAACAAGGCTGACCAAAAAGCTGACAAAGGGGGAATAATAGCCGCTTTCTTTGTAGCATTTGCAATGGTAATTGTTTCTTTTTCCTGCACCGGACCCTTTGTAGGCTCTATACTTGCAGCAGCAGTTTCTGACGGAGTTGCCCTTAAACCGATTTTAGGAATGGCCGTTTTTGGATTTGCATTTGCTTTTCCGTTTGTCATTTTCTCATTCTTCCCTGCTATTATGAAGAAACTCCCGAAATCAGGAGGTTGGCTAAATATGGTAAAGGTTATATTTGCCTTCGTTCTACTTGGATTCTCTATCAAATATTTCTATAATGTAGATGCCTATTTCGGATTAGGTATAATCACAAGAGTAGGATTCCTCTCTATCTGGATAGTTATTGCCATTCTTCTCGGACTATATTTCCTTGGTAAAATCAGGACACATCATGATGAAGAAACCACCTCTCTAGGTTGGGGAAGAATCATGGCTGCAATAGCTTCGTTTGCCTTCGCAGTCTATCTAATTACCGGACTTTTTGGAGCACCACTCAAGTCTATTTCAGGGCTTGTTCCTCCGCAGG
>CAYSND010000130.1:0-2844 GCA_964432305.1 uncultured Muribaculaceae bacterium
TTGGCAAGTAGCGATATTTATAATACTTTTGAGACATGTACGCAAAATCTGAAACACTGATAGAAGTTAGGTATTATGAGACCGATATGATGGGGATAGTCCATCATTCTAATTATATCCGCTATTTTGAGTGTGGAAGATCTAGATGCCTTGTGGAGGCGGGGCTCCCGATAGAGAAGATCGAGGAGATGGGGATTGAACTTCCGGTGGTCTCTGTGGAGTGTAAATATAAGACCCCTGCCGTTATGGGGGATATCCTAAGGGTGGTCACTATAATCGAAAAAGAGCCACAGGCGAGACTTGAGATCTTAAATGAGATATATAATCAGCGCGATGAGCTGGTCTGTTTCGGGAAGGTGGTGCTCGGTTTCTTAAACAAAGAGACTCACCGACCGACTCGCGTCCCAAAGTTCTTTATGGATGCTTTTCATCAGAGTATTAACCTTTAAAAATCAAATAAATGGGAACCGTATTAATTTTTGGCACTATTGGAGTAACTGAAATTGTCCTTATTGCTCTTGTTGTCCTTCTTTTCTTTGGAGGGAGAAAAATTCCTGAACTAATGAAGGGAATAGGTAAGGGGATTAAATCTTTTAAAGATGGAGTAAAAGGGATAGAGGAGGAGGTGGAACTCGATAAGGAGATTCGTGAAATTAATGAGAATCTTAAAGAGGAACCTAAGTCTAAGAAGAAAAAATAACAGTGACTGGCAGGGAGATGACTTTTTGGGAGCACTTGGATGAGTTGCGGAAAGTGATTTTTCGCTCTCTCGGTGTTATTCTTGTATTCATGGTGGCCATCTTTATTGCCAAAAGTTTTGTTTTTGACACTATTATTCTTGCCCCTACCAAGGATGATTTTATTCTTTATCGTTGGTTTAATAGCTTTTTCAGCCTAATAGGGATGGAGAGACTGGAGCACTTTACTCTCAATATGATAAATATTGATTTAGCTGCCCAGTTTTTCACTCATATAAAAATCTCTTTTTACTTGGCTCTTGTAATTACCACCCCCTATATCCTCTATCTACTATGGGGTTTTGTTAAACCTGCTCTTTACAATAAAGAGAGAAAGTCTGCCAAAACAGCGTTTATGTTTGCTTCTTTACTCTTTTATACCGGAGTGTTGGTTGGTTATATTTTTGTTTTTCCTTTGACTATTAGATTCTTAGGCACATATCAGGTGAGCGAAGCTGTTCCTAATCAGATATCCTTGCTCTCTTATATCTCGATGTTTATCAAACTCATTTTGATTATGGGGTTGGTTTTCGAAATGCCTGCATTAGCAGCGATATTGTCGAGAATAGGGTTGATTACCAAGAAGATGTTAAAGAAATATCGAAAACATGCCGCTGTAATTCTACTTGTAGTCGCCGCCATTATCACCCCATCCGGAGATGGTTTTACACTTATGGTGGTCGCTCTGCCCCTTTATATGCTTTATGAGGTCTCTATTTTAGTCTGTAAGGATAGAGTGGTGGAGGATGAGGAATGATTTCTATAACTGATTTAACCCTCTCTTTCGGAGGTTTTACTCTCCTCGATTCTATTAATTTCCATATAAGTGATGGGGAGCATATCGCTATTGTTGGTAAAAATGGGGCAGGGAAGTCAACTATACTTAAATTGATTTTGGGATTGGAAGCCCCCTCAAGCGGAAGGATTATGAAACCTTCTGATATCTCTATCGGCTATCTTCCACAAATAATGGATTATTCTAAGGAGAATACTGTTTTGGAAGAGACTCTTACTGTCTTTTCCGAACTCTTTACTTTAAATGAAAGGATAGATGTCATTAATTCAGAGCTTGCTACAAGGAATGACTACGAGTCGGAGGAGTACCATTCATTGATAGTCGAACTCAATGATATTAATGATAGATTAAGGATAATCGATTCAGAGTCTCCACTATTACAGGCAGAGAGGGCACTCATCGGACTTGGATTCAAAAAAGATGAGCTGGGTAGAAAAAGGGGGACATTTTCTCAAGGGTGGAATATGCGTGTCGAGCTTGCCAAGGTTCTTTTAAAGCGTCCTAATATTCTTATGCTCGACGAGCCAACCAACCATCTCGATATAGAGTCTATCCAATGGTTAGAAAATTATCTAACATCTTTCGGTGGTACACTTTTACTTATTTCACACGACAGAAGGTTTTTAGATAGGGTTACTTCGAGAACTGTAGAGATAGTTCTCGGTAAGATTCATGATTATAAAGTTTCATATAGCAAGTATGTGGGACTAAGAAAAGAGAGGATAGAACAACAGATGGCTGCTTATGAAAATCAGCAGCGAATGATAGAAAAGACCGAGGAGTTTATTGAAAGATTCAGGTATAAGCCGACTAAATCAAACCAGGTTCAGTCTCGTGTTAAACAGTTGGAGAAGATCGAACGGATAGAGGTGGATGTGGAGGACAATGCAGCCCTTAATTTGCGATTTCCGCCTGCTCCCCGTTCCGGGCAGGTAGTTTTCCAAGCGAAGGGATTAACAGCGGCATATCCTCAAAAAAAGGTGATTACAGGGGCGGATTTGATTATCGAAAGGGGAGAGAAGGTGGCTTTTGTAGGGAGGAATGGTGAAGGGAAGAGTACAATGATGAGAATCATAACAGGAGAATTACCCCCTTTTGAAGGGAGTGCAGAGCTCGGATATAATGTTTCACTCGGATATTATGCACAGAATCAGGAAGATATACTAAATAAAGAGGATACTGTTTTCGACACTGTGGATAAAGTGGCTGTGGGGGATATCCGTTTTAGACTAAGAGATATTTTAGGAGCATTCCTCTTTAAGGGGGAGGATATTGATAAGAAAGTAGCAGTTTTAAGTGGGGGAGAGCGTT
>CAYSND010000130.1:2854-5335 GCA_964432305.1 uncultured Muribaculaceae bacterium
AGACTTGCCATGGCTAAACTTATACTCCACCCTTATAACCTTTTGGCACTCGATGAGCCTACTAACCACATGGATATTCGTTCCAAGGATGTCTTAAAACAGGCATTGCAGAGATATGACGGTACACTTGTGTTGGTCTCCCATGATAGGGATTTTCTCGATGGTCTTGTTACCAAAGTTTACGAGTTCAGGGATGGAATGGTGAAGGAGCATCTAGGAGGAATATCTGATTTCCTCGAAAGGGTTAAGATAGGGTGTCTGCAGGAGCTTGAAAAGGTCCCTTTGAGTGAAACGAAGCAGGTGGAAAAAGAGGAGGCAAGCCCTATTGTTATTCAGAAAACCGAAGCAAAAATCTCATACCAAGAGCAGAAGGAGACCAGAAGAAGGGAGAAACAGCTTGAGATGATTGAAAAATCTATTGCGAAGCTTGAGGAGGAGATGAAAAAAATCGAAGCACACCTCTCAGCACCTACTCCCCAAACCGATATTGAGTCATTGACTCGAGATTATTTGGAATTGAAACGAAAATACGATATAAAAATGGAAGAGTGGTTAGAATTCGGAAACGATTAAAAGATAATACTATGGAAGAAAACAGACCAAATTACCTATTCGGAATGCGCCCTGTAATAGAGGCAGTTCGATCCGGAAAAGAGATTGAAAAAATTTTATTTAGACAAGGACTTGAGGGAGAGCTTTTTAGAGAGCTAAACTCTCTTGCCTTTGAGGCAGGAATACCGGTGCAGTATGTCCCTGTGGAGAAACTTAACTCTATTACTCGCGGCATACACCAAGGTGTGATTGCATATATAGCTAAAATAGACTTTATACCACTTGAAGAGATGGTGGAAAAGGCGATGTCAAAGAGGGCAAATCCTGTTTTTATTATGCTTGACGGGGTTACTGATGTTCGTAACTTCGGAGGTATTGCCAGAACAGCAGAGTGTGCAGGAGTGGACGGAATTATTCTTCCGGCAAAGGGGGGAGCCTCTATTAATGCGGATGCCATTAAAACATCAGCCGGAGCCCTTCTCAGAGTTAATTCTTGTAGGGTTCAGAATCTAAGGGTGGCTATATTCTATCTTAGAGAATGTGGTTTCCAGATAGTCGCGGCTACTGAAAAGGCAGAAACCACTATTTATGAGGTTAATTTTAAAAAGCCCACTGCCATTATTATGGGTTCTGAGGGGAAAGGGGTATCAGACTCCACCCTTGAACTTTGCGATTTAGGGGCCAAAATCCCCATGGCAGGAGAAATCGGCTCACTTAATGTCTCCATAGCTACCGCCGTAATCCTATTCGAATCCCTAAGGCAGAGAATGAAGTAAATTAAACCCTTAAAAAACCACCCCGTATTCTTCGCTAATGAAAAATACGGGGTGGTTTATTGGAAATAAGTGGGGTAGATGCTATCTCTTTTTAATGGAGCAGCCGCGGCTCATTTCTATAATTTTTGCATTTACATTTGCAGGGGCAGTATAATTTATGGTAGAGGCACCTGTTAATTCTACGTCGAGTCCTGTAAGGACATTAGCAGTAACTGAGGAGGCACCTGAGGTGGAGATATAAGCATAATTTGTATTAAGCTCATCGGCAGCAATTTTGGCAGCACCGGAGACATCAAACTTAGCAGTTTCAGACTCTCCTTGAATCTTTAACAACGACGCCCCTGAACAATCCACCGAAACTTTTCCATATCTCCCTTTAGTCTTAACATTTGATGCACCACTAATATCAAATTTTACCCCTTTTGCATCTATGTTGCCACCAACTGAAGAAGCACCGGAGATGTCAAACTCAAGATCTGTAAAAGTGGCATTAAATGAGACACTTGATGCTCCGCTAATATCAAACTCCGCATTAACCCCTTGAATAGAGAGGCTATTTATTTTACTTGCTCCGGAAACATCACAGTCAAATTCTGTTACTTGGAATGTATCATTGGAGGTAAGTGAGGTGGCTCCCGATAGGTCGATACTCTTTAGAACAGGCATATAGACAGTAGCTTTTAACACTCTATTTTTACCACTTATGTTGTTTCTTATTTTCCTCGGCATCCTATTCTGGTCAAGAGAGAGGACGATTTCATTATCCTTAACCTCTGCTATCAGATATTTTTCCAATTCCTTATCTATGGTAACCTCTAATGCAGTTTTATCTGATTTAATGACAGTTACGTTAAAGAAAGAGGAGGCGTCTATTCCCGTAAAATTAGATACTTTAATGTTTTTAGTTACATTTTGTGCAGGTAGCATTATAGCGAATGCCAACATTGCAATTGTTAAAAATACTCTTTTCATTTTAATATATTTAAGATTGTTTATTAATTAATATCTATCATGGAATCAGCTAAGAGGGTCTTAAACTTTTTTACCCCCTCAAGGCGCTGATTATAATATTCTCTAATTATTTTTGCTTTTTCGTCGTTACTCAACTCATTTGGAAGCTGATTGGTAAGGGGAATGGCTTCAAAAGTGATAT
>CAYSND010000131.1:0-5293 GCA_964432305.1 uncultured Muribaculaceae bacterium
GAAATTACAATCTCATTCTCAGGATCATACCACTTCGTGGCAGGAGTAACAGCATCCCAAAGCATCTTTAGACCATACCCTTTTCCACCAATGAAAATTTTCTTCACATCTTCAGGAATAGTCTTAACCTTCATGCTCATATCACCAACATTCACATAAAGTCCTCTGTCGGTATACCCTTTATCCAAAGCCTTCCACTCATAGGGAAACTTGGCTAAGATTTTTCTGTTTGCTTTAATCTCCTGTATATCCATATCGAATAAATTAATTACATTTGCAAACAAATGTAGTGAGAATGCTTGATTTATCCAAAACAAATAGAGTTTTCCCTTACAAAACAATAGGGGTCGCAGGTGTAGGGGGACTCGGTTCCAATTGTGCCGCTGCACTTGTAAGAAGCGGGGTGGGAAAAATCATACTTGCAGACTTCGACAGAGTTAGCGAAGGAAATCTAGATAGACAGTTTTATTTCGCCTCCCAGATAGGGATGCCAAAGGTCAAAGCCCTTACTGATACCCTCCTCTCCATTTACCCCCCTTGCTCCGAATCCCCCCTCCCTACTATCATACCTCACTTTTGCAAAGTTACCCCACAGAATGTCACTTCACTCTTCGCAGAGTGTGATGCTGTCGTGGAAGCCTTCGATGAAAAATCTGAGAAACAATGGTTTATAGAGTACTTTTCCACCCATCACCCCACCATTCCATTGGTATGTGGGTCGGGGATTGCAGGAATCGGAAAATTTGACTCACTTAAAGTCAAAAAATACGGGAATCTCTACGTTTGCGGGGATCAAAGCAGTGAAACTAACCCCTCTACCCCATCATTTGCTCCAAGGGTAGGAATTGTCGCACTAATGCAAGCAGATACCATCCTTAAAATACTTTTAGAGAATGATAATAACACTAAATAATAGAAAAGAGATCTTTGCCCACGACACGCTGACCATCTCGGAGATAATGGAATTAAAATCCTTTGTATTTAAGATGTTGGTGGTCAAGCTCAATGGGAATTTAATTCTCAGGGAGTTATACGACACTACTTTCGTGAAAGAGGGGGACAGACTCGAAATAATCCACTTAGTAAGTGGCGGTTAACCGATTAATACGAAATTATGGCACATTCTGAAGAACAAATCCTCGCACTAATTAAAAAAGAGGTAAAACCAGCACTCGGATGCACAGAACCGATAGCAGTAGCATTGGCAGTATCCAAAAGCAGAGAGACGGTCAATGGAAAATCCGACACTACACAAGACCCCTCTCCCGAAACTCCCATTGACCTTATCGAAGTGGAAGTCAGCGCCAATATCCTTAAAAACGGAATGGGTGTGGGGATACCTGGAACAGGAATGGTGGGACTCGATATCGCAGCAGCCATAGGAGCCACCTGCGGTAAATCGAAATATGGCCTCGAAGTACTAAAAGACCTCACTCCGGAAGGGGTTGAAATGGCAAAAAGTATTGTAAAAGAGGGAAAAGTAAAAATACTATTGTCCCCCACCAAAGAGAAACTATTTGTAAAAGCCACTGTCAAATCAGCCTCTAATAGCGCCACCACCACCATTAGCGGTAACCACGATGCCATCAAAGATGTTACCCTAAACGGCAAAAGCCTCTTCTCCATAGCTCCGGAGAAAGAGAGTGACTCACCCCCCACCGACACCTCCATAGCAGCCGCTCTTACCACTAAAGAGATTTACGACTTTGCCATCAATGTCCCCTTTGAAAAAATAGCATTTATCCTCGAATCAGCCCAGATGAATGGTGCCCTTGTAAAAGAGGGGTTATATAAAGAATATGGTCTAAAAGTAGGTCGAAGCCTCCTTTCAGAGAATGGAAAAAAGATATTCGGAGATAACCTCGCTACCTACGCCATGGGACTTACCGCTGCTGCCTCCGACGCACGAATGGCAGGATGCACCCTCCCTGCAATGAGCAATTCAGGTAGTGGAAACCAGGGAATCACAGTCACAGTCCCCATAATGGCAGTCGCAGAAAAGATGAAAGTTTCCGAAGAAAAACTTGCCAGAGCATTAGTAATGAGTCACCTTATCGCCATCAATATTAAAGGGCATCTTGGAAAACTATCTGCCCTTTGCGGCTGCGTAATTGCCTCAACAGGCTCCTCTTGCGGCATAGTTTATCTTAATGGTGGCGATTACGATCATATCTGCTACGCCATAAAAAACATGACCGGAAACCTTACAGGGATGTTATGTGACGGTGCAAAGGTAGGTTGTGCCCTTAAAGTGGCAACAGGAGTCTCCTCCGCTGTCCAGTCGGCATTCCTTGCCCTTGAAGAGATCTGTATCTCCGATAATGACGGGATAATCGAAAAAGATATAGAAAAGACCATCTCTAACCTCGGCAGTATAGGCTCCGTAGGGATGCAATCTGCTGATGATGCAATATTAAAAATAATGGTAAACAAACAATGAGAAAATCAATCAAAAAACTAATCGTAATTTTATCCTTTGTGGTTATAGCAGTAGGGGTATATTTCCTCTTCTTCCAAAACTCTTTAGATGCCATTAGTGGCTCTACACTCGTCTGGGAATCCGGTTCCAATAACTTCTTTAATCAGGAGGCATCTACCACACTCCCGGGAACTAAATATATAACCATAAACGGAGAGGTAGAGAAGGAGGTAAAAATAAAATTATCGAGAATGCCCCTTCGCTCAGTAACAGTTAAAGAGGTTCGTTATGCAAAGAGTGATTTATCATCAAACGGACCCCCATCAGAGATTTCAGAGAAGTTAAACTTTTACGGAACTTATAGATATGACGGATATGCACTTTGCGATATTTTATCCTCAATAAAAGTAGATAAGGAGAGTAAAGAGGAGTTTTGGCCCCCGGTAGATCTCTATATTGTTGTCTCCAATGATGCTGGTGATCAGGCTGTTTTTTCTTGGGGGGAGCTCTTTTATAGTGCCAATATGTATAGCATAGTAATTGCAAAAAGGGCAACGAGAGTAATCCCGGGAAAGACAGGTGTCCTTTGGAACCTCCCTGAAAAGATGCAATTGGTAGTCGAATCAGACCTTATCTCAGAGAGGAATATCCCTAATCCCACCAAAATTACTATTAAATCTCTCAAAGGGGACTATGTTGTAAATAGAGACTCCACAGTATTTATAGCACAGGAAGATAAAATACTCTTTAGTGAGACATTCTCCGATGGCACCACTAAAGAGATATTCACTATTACTGAACCTGATCCAACCATTCAGACTATCTCCAATCCGACCATTTACTATGGACATGGTATGGGATATAAAGGGGAGAGAAGATTTATAGGACAGCCGGTTAGTCAGGTACTTGCTCCATTCTTCTCTAATAGAGACCCCAAAACACTCCGCCAAGGGATAGTCTCTATTGCAGGGATAGATGGATATAGAGCTTCATTCTCATTATCTGAGTTAATAAACAGAAATGACGAGAGAAACACATTACTAATGTTTGGATGCGGAAAAGATAAAGAGTATGGTCGTGCTACATTCTCGATTTATGCCGGTATTGACGCCTTTGCAGACCGCTCCATTAAGGGGGTATGTGAAATAAGATTAATTCATTAAACAAAAAACACCGCCATAAAATTATCTGGCGGTGTTTCTTTACGACTTGATTAATTAACTTGGATAAAATTATTTCCCACAAACAATATTTACCCTCTGAAAGAACTACTAAATAAACTCGATACAAAAGTATGTCGATAACCAACTATCTACTTGTATATTTTAACCTTTTTAATGTAAATACGCGAAAACAATGCAACGTTTTATTATTTTTATCATCGGCTTGTTTTTTCTTGCCTCTTGCGGAGGGAAAAACTCCCAAACATTAACCATTTTTCATGCCGGTAGTCTCTCTCTCCCGATAAAAGCGGCAGCCGACAGTTTTATGCTCCTCCACCCGAATGTTAAGTTTCAACTCGAAGCGGCAGGGTCTATAGATTGTGCAAGAAAAATCACAGAATTGGGGAGGTGTTGTGATATACTCGCCTCTGCCGATAACTCTGTTATAGACCAAATCCTTATCCCCAAATATGCCAATGAGAATATACCCTTTGCAGGGAACTCTATGGCTATTGTCTATACCCCATCCTCTAAATATTCAGATATTATAAACCTGGATAATTGGTATAAAATATTATTGAAACCCGATGTCTATATAGGAAGATCCGACCCTAATGCCGACCCCTGTGGTTACAGAACCCTCCTTACTCTAAAACTCGCACAGAAATACTATAACTCTCCTTTTGAACTTAATCAATTTACAGATAAAGACACCAGATTTATAAGACCAAAAGAGGTAGATCTCCTCTCCCTTCTCGAATCGCATGCCATTGACTACATCTTTATATATAAGTCGGTAGCGATACAGCATAATCTAAATTACCTCGAACTTCCTGACGAAATAAACTTAGGTCAAAACTCTCTCGCAGAGTTATATAATAGTGTTCAAATTAAAGTAAGGGGCTCTAAGCCCGGTGATACCCTGACTATGCTTGGTACCCCTATCACATATAGTCTAACTTACCCAAATTGCTCTAAAAACAGGAAACTTGCTGAAGAATTTGTAGATTTTATCCTCTCCCCTACCGGTGGAGGAAAAATTCTAAAAGAGATGGGACATAGTACAGGGTTATAGAGTGTATATTCTATCAGCTATACTCTCTGCCTCCTCCCTATCATGAGTGACATGGATTACTGTAAGACCTCTCTCTGTAGAGAGTGACTTAAGGAAAGAGAGTGATGAAGATTTAAGATGTGCATCGAGGGCAGAAAGGGGTTCATCTAAAAGCAATAGAGAAGGGTATAAAATCAATGTTCGGGCAAGAGCAACACGCTGTTTTTCACCTCCTGAAAGGGTAATAGTATCACGTAAAAGTAGGTCTGAAATAGAAAACTCCTCTGCTAAAGAGCAAACTCTATTATCTAATATCCCCTTTTTAACACCCCTAACCCTGAGAGGGAAGGCGATATTTTCATAAACATTAAGGTGAGGGAAAAGGGCGTAATCCTGAAATAGATAACCGAAAGGTCGCTTTTGGGGAGGTAGGTCAGTACAGTCGAGTTCCCCGAAAGTTATCTTCCCTGACTCAACTCTCCTTAACCCTGCTATCAACTCCAAAATAACACTTTTGCCTGATCCTGATGCTCCTAAAAGGGCTAAGTACTCCCCCTGCTCCACCTCTAAATTAAAAGATGAGAGCTTAAAAGAACCTACGCTGTAGGAACAAGAGATATTTAATTTATTTGACATCTCTTCCCCTCCCTCTCATTA
>CAYSND010000132.1:0-5235 GCA_964432305.1 uncultured Muribaculaceae bacterium
TACTGCGATAAGAATTGCAGCCCCTGCCATCTTTGTTTTTTTACTCACTTTTTTTTCCTCCGTTTTTGTTGTTTGCATTTTGCATCATACTAATCCCCTTTAGTTCCATCTGCTTTTCTAGTCCTTTTTGAAATTGTAACTTGAGTACATGTTCTACCCCCTGTATTCCGTAAAAAAACCATTCTAATTCATCTTTTCAACTAACTTAAATCTTCTTCTTTAACAAACACTCCGTTAACCAACTTCCCTTTTCTGTCCTTAATTTCCTCATAGGCGAGGTTTACACACTCAGTTATATCTAAGTCTAGCTGTAATGATAAAACGGTCAGTACGACGATTACATCGCCTATACCGTCTTTTAAATCTGCGGTATTATTCTTGTTAAAAGCTCTTGCTATCTCTCCTCCTTCCTCGAATAATTTGCATATCTGTCCAGCCGGGTCTCCAGTGTGTAAATTTCTATCAATTGCCCAGTCTTTTATTTTTTCGATTAGATAGTTTAAGTTTGTCACTTTTACTCCTCCAATATATCGATTGTTAAAGTTGACGTTTCGAATCTTCCGTCTTCTATAAATGTTTCACAGTCTAGTGCTCTTTTTAATTCTTCTTTCTTTTCTTCCCCGGCACCTTCTAAATTCTTTTTAAGAAATTCTGCTTCACTTCTTCAAGCTCTTGTTCAAGTGTACATATCGTTTTTATTTTTAGCATTATGCTATCTCCTTAATCCTCATAATCCATAAATGTCTTTCATGTTATCCACTCCTTAAAAAGGAATCCCATATCTTTTATAGTTTTGAAAGTTGTCATTAATCAGTTTAATTTTAGTCATTATCAATTCTCCTTATTTTTTTTTAAAATCTCCTAATGTGTTTTTCATTTTATTACCTCCTCTCCGGTTTTCTAATATCTATGCCTGTTTCATCTTTTAAGGCGTTCAGTAAGTCGCTAAAACTCACATACCCTTCATGGATTGAGTCAAATACCTCAATCATATAATCTGTAAACTTTTCAAGCCTTGTTGCTCCAAATCCGTATTTATCTCTCAAAATTATCATTGGCAGTGCTACCATCAAATCAAAGCTGTCATCTTTACCTTTTCTAAATCCGTCATCAAATGATTTTCTCCTCTCTGCTTCAATCTGTTCTAAAGTCATTTGGTATGTTGGTGTTTTCTTTTTCTTTTTGTTCATATCGCACCTCTTCAGCTATTTCTCATAATACTTGTTATGCGTACCTACTCCATTTCTTTTTTTGCTTCTAATAACGCTTCAATTATTACATCTATGCTTTCTTTTCTATAAAATTTCATAATCACTGGGAAATCATTAATATCTACCTCTGTCCCTGCCTTTATATCACCTGTAGTACCTATTTCTCTACCCTCTTGGTTATAAAATATTATTACACCTACCTTGGCATCATCTTCTTTTATTGCACCTGCATTAAAACCTATATCACCTGTCCCAAACTCCATTTTAGTTTGATGCTCTAATTTTTTAATCATGCTTCTTTCCTCGTCATTCTTCTACCTCTTCAAAATCGGCGTTTTCGTCTGTTATGCCTAAGTCTGCCCATTCCCTTCTCGTAAACTCGTAAGCATCACACGCATCTTTTATTTCCAAATTATGATTATCATCAAGTCCGAAATAGTAATAATCGTTTGGGATCAATTGCCACCCCTTTATTTTTGCGTAATATAAAGGCTCGTATTTGGTAGCGTTGCGTAAATCAATTAATTCAGCTGTATTACAATTTGTGTTATGAAACTTTCCGTTAGGTCTTTTATCTAATAAATGATTGCCTTCGACTTTGAGAATATTTCCCCCTCTTCTATACTCAACGCCCTCTTCCCACCCTAGAAACTCGGCTAAAGTCATGGGATATCTCAACTTTTCCGCCTCATGCATTAAGCCCTTATAGTATTTATTATCAATATCATGCAAATACGCTTGATTTATTAAATCCTGCACTTTAGTGGCAAGTTCTTCTCTATTCATCTTCCACCCCCATAAGTTCAACTTTTAAACTTTCAGTCCATTGCATTGGTATCTCTTCGCCTCGCTTACTAATGGCAAAGGTGAAATTTTCTCTTATTGTGTTTTCAATATCCCTCGCATGCCTTTGCAAAAAGTTTGTTTCAGTAAATGCCTTTGATTTCATCTCATCCGTGACCTTAAAATATTCTTCTTGTGTTTCAACATCGTCCACTATTACAAAACTAACTTTCATTTTTATTTTCTTCATTCTTTTACCACCATCATCTCGTTTTACTGATTCTATAGCCTTTTCAAGCTTTACATAGTCCCATGTGTCGAATATAGTGCCTGAGTTTTTGCAATTTACCTTGTTTTTTTTCAACTCATCCACAACTTTATCCACGTCATAGGCAGTTGGTTCATAATGTAACATCTCTTCTAAATCCGTAGTATCATATATGCTATTTTTATTTCTTTTCAACATTGCATCTGCATCAATTAATCTCATTTTTTCCTCCTATAATTTGGGTTTTCATAAAACCAATTAAACCCACCAGCTTTTTTTCTTTTCCCTGATAAACAAGACGATATATTTCCTTGGTGTATGCCTGTTTCTTTAACAGCTTGAGATACTGATTTAAACTTGTACTTTTCTTCTCCACCTACCATAGCCACTATAGGTCTTGCTCTCAAAAATTTTAATTCCATTCTTTGTTTATACCTATTTTCTTCCCATGTTAACGCATGAATGTTGCTTAACGTGTAACCGATACGACAATTTATCCTATCAATCGTGGGCTTCAATTCTTTTTTGTACCCTTTGTTCTTCCACTCTTTATAAATTCGGTCAAATTTATCATCAAACATAAACTTATCGTGCAATTCCGTTAGGCTATACTCTACAGCATGTCTACTTTTTTGCTTAGAATAAGAATTTGTTAATATCCCTTTTTTCGTTCTTCTATACCTTTGTGTATTCTCTAGTAACTTCGATTTCTCCATTTTTACCCCTCCAATAATCGTGTAAATCAATTATATCATTATCACGAATATGTCGCAAGATATATCTCATATCTTTAAAAATAACCTCATAAGCACCATCTAATTCGCTGCGCTCGTAAATCTCTTTGCCGTTCTTGTCTTTCAGGCCGGTGTATTGCATGAGTTCAACTTGTTCAAAATATCTCAAGTAGACATCACCATCACTTGCTAAAGTCACTTCCGATTGTCGAGTGTTGTAGAAATCTAAAGACATTACTTTTCTTACTTTTTTAGTAACTTTATCCCATGCCCGGAACTTAATCTCTCTCATATCGGCCCTCCAAATATTGTAATTTAATACCAAACAAATTATCGCTTAAATCTTGACAAGGACTTCCGCCTATTGCTAAGTCGATTTTACCTAATTTGTCTAAATCTTCGTTTGTTATTTTTGTAATATCACCTATTTGGATAGTGTCAGGATAGTTTTTCTGCGTTATTTGTATTGCATATTTATCAATCTCACTGGCATAGTAGTTACTAACTTTAATCCCTGCTCTTTCAAGTGCTACTTGTCCACAACTTATTCCATCAAATAGGCTTAATACCCTCATTTTTTCTCTCCTCGTCAGGAGATGCGTACGCATTACTTATCTAGAATTACTCCATTATTTTATATTTTTTATTTTTTTACCTTATTTCACATAAATAACAACTTATACTTGTTATGTTCATTAATTACTCAATTTCTTTTAATGATTTTTCATCCACCGACCCTTTCAATGTTAAATTTAACCCTTGTAACTTCCTCATAACTTCCTCTCTTGATTTCGCCCCTAGGTTTCTTACTTGGGATAACTCGGCATAGGTTATTTCTAACAGCTCCCCTAATGTATCTATACCTCTTCGCTTTAGACAATTGTAACTCCTTACGCTTAAATCTAACTCATCTATAGACACGTTGTTTACATCTACCTTTTTAGCCATTTCTTCTAATTGGTCTTTAGTTATTTCTTCTTTGGCGTAAAGTTTAATAGCTTTTTCTAATAGCTTGTTTTGCTCTCTTAATTCGTTACGCTCTTCATTTCCTCTTATCATATCTTCATAAGTGTAGGCCTTCATCTTAGTTAGTCTTGTAGGATGTCTTAGTTTCCTTAGTGCTTTAGCTTCAATCTGTCTTACTCTTTCTCTAGTAACTCCCAAAAGTTTTCCTACTTGCTCCAAAGTTTGTATATCTTTATATCTATACTCCAACACTAATTGTTCTCTGTCTGTCAATGTTTTTAATCCTGTTTTAATCCCATTTATGGATAGTGTTTGAGCTAGTTCTTTTGATTCGTCCGACTCAAAACCAATTATTTTTAATGCTAAATTGTAAGGATATATCTCTGTTATTGGTACGTCAAGCTTATTTTCTAAGGATTGGATAGCCTTTTTAATAGCCTTGTTTCTTATCTTTCCTTCGACTAGATTATCACTAAACCCTCGCTCTAGTATCTCATTTAATTTATTTATGGCATCTTTAATGGTCATTCTTTCTTCCTCCTTCGTCCAGTCGCTTTTCCGTAGAACAATCTTTTTCACAGGTGATCCTGCCCATCCGTGGGCATAGCGTCCTTATCTATTTCAAAACTACAGGATTCCATAAAGCTTTTTGCTTCCACAACTAAATCGTCCATGCTATAACCATACTCACTATCTCTTAGTAAATTTATAGCTACCTCCACCGCATCTTCTAATCTTATAACTTGCATTTTTTCAGCCATTATCAATCTCCAATCTTTTTTATCTCGACCTCTGCCCTCGGTTCGTCAGAATAAAACTTTTGAACCACCGCACCAACAATCTGACTATCGTCTCGATAAGCAATGCCATTAAGCGCATCGCTAACCGCCTTCAATATGTTGTCCAAATCGGGTCGCTTTGTCGGCCGTATCCCCCCAGTGCGCATTGCCGACGCGTCTTTTTTTCTCGTGCTTTTCGGAATTGGGAAATAAAGATTTAATTCCAGCATCAACGCCCCCTCCAGCCTTGGCTGCCCGTGTTCCTCCACAAAAAGCGTCTGAACATACCGCTCGTATTCCACTGTTTTTTGTGGCGTGTATACGTGTCCGCTTTTTGTCATCCTGGGTCTCGCCTTAGCAACTGGCGCCCCAGGAATCGTCAAAGAATACCCCTTCAAAACGGCATCCTATCGTTAGGCACCTCGACAAATGTCGCTCCTGAATCCTTTGGGCTTAAAAACTCTACGTTCTCGGCAATGATCTCTGTCGTGTAG
>CAYSND010000133.1:0-5200 GCA_964432305.1 uncultured Muribaculaceae bacterium
TCGGAGCAGAGAGTTTCGAGTTCTTTTATGTTTAGATTCTTTATATCTTTTGGAGAATTAACTCCTTCCAATATGCTCATTTTATATCTAATATTCTCTAATAATGGTCTGTTTTCTATCCGGACCTAAGGAGATTATTTTAATAGGTACTCCGGTCTCTTTCTCAATAAACCTTATGTAATTCATAAATTCAAAAGGGAGTTCTTCTTCTTTGGTTATACTTGATAATGTCTTCTCCCATCCTTTAAATTCTTTGTAAACAGGTTTAATATCGGCAAAAGTGTCAAAAGGTACTCTGTCTGTCTCTTCGCCATTTACAATATATGATGTTGCTACTTTAATGGTGCTTAGAGTGTCGAGGACATCTGCCTTCATCATTATCAGCTCTTTAACTCCATTTATCATGACAGCATATTTTAATGCTACTAAATCGAGCCAACCCGTTCTACGTGGTCTCCCCGTAGTTGCACCATACTCTTTCCCGATATCTCTTAGTTTCTGCCCAAGCTCATTATCAAGTTCAGTGGGAAATGGACCGCTCCCGACCCTTGTACAATAAGCCTTAAAAATACCATAGACATTTCCTATGGAGGTAGGTGGGACTCCAAGACCTATACAGGCACCTGAACAGATAGTGGAAGAAGAGGTAACAAAAGGGTATGAACCAAAGTCTATGTCGAGTAGTGACCCTTGAGCACCTTCTGCCAAGATTTTTTTATTATCAACCTCTTTGTTTATAAAATACTCTCCATCTATAAGATTAAACTCTTTTAAGAACTCTACGGCTTCAAACCACTCATTTTCATTCTCTTGAGGGTCATATGTGTAATCGAACTGTTTGAGGAAAGAGATATGTTTTCTTTTTAATGTTGCAAACCTCTCTTTGAAATCATCAGCAAGAGCATCTCCAACTCTAAGTCCGTTTCGACCTGCTTTATCCATATATGTAGGTCCTATCCCTTTTAGTGTAGAGCCTATCTTGGAGTTACCTTTAGAGGCTTCAGAGGCTGCATCTATTATTCTGTGAGTAGGGAGGATAAAATGAGCTTTTTTAGAGATATATACCCTCTCTTTTACAGGGACATTAATAGCTTCGAGTTTTCTGCACTCCTCTCTAAAAATAATAGGATCTATTACTACTCCATTCCCTACTATATTAATGGTATTTTTCCTGAAAACTCCGGAAGGAATAGTGTGAAGAACGAACTCAACTCCGTCAAAATGAATTGAATGCCCCGCATTAGGTCCCCCCTGAAATCTCGCAATTACAGGGTAAGAATCTGCCAAAACGTCTACTATTTTTCCTTTCCCTTCGTCTCCCCATTGTAACCCCAAAACAACATCTAATTTCATTGTAATTTAATTATTTATTATGATTATTATAACTTAAACGGATTAAAACGGAAGGTCATCACCCTCATCTAAAGAGATTTCAGGTTCTGTTCCTACAGGAGGTTGTGAAGCCGGAGTGTTTTTAGTACTTGATGGTGTTGACGAGTAGCCACTTGGAGACTGACCATCTGTTTTCCTTCCTAATAACTGAAATGTGTCGGCAACGACTTCAGTAATATATCGAGTGTTACCATCTCTATCTGTGTAGGAGCGGCTGCGAATTTTACCCTCTATGAAGAGTTGACTCCCTTTCTTTACATATTTTTCTGCAATCTCTGCTAAATTTCTCCAGCAGACAATATTATGCCATTCAGTCTGTTCTTTCTGTTCTCCATTTCTATCTTTATACTTTTCAGTGGTGGCAATAGTAAATGAAGCTGTAACAGCTCCGCTCTCCAAATGTCTGACCTCAGGGTCTTTGCCAACATTTCCAATCAGCATTACTTTATTTAGTGACATAGCTATTTTTTTTACGATTAAAAGACCTGCTAAGATACGACTAATTACTGATATGAAAAAATAAAAGTTATTGACAAGATTTTTTTGTCGTTTAACCGAAATTAACTACTTTCGAAACTTGTTAATTAAAACTTAAAAATTATTACCATGGTTGAAAAAACTACAAAACTATTGAAGGATAGCCCGGTGGCACGTTGGACCGCCCTTGTTCTTCTTGCTCTTGCGATGTTTTTCGGTTATATCTTTATGGATGTCATCTCTCCTATTATGGATATGATGGTAACTGATAGAGGTTGGTCGCCTGCTGACTACGGTCGATTTGCAGGATCGGAGACATTTCTAAATGTATTCTTTTTCTTTTTAATATTTGCCGGGATTATTCTTGACAAAATGGGGGTACGCTTTACCGCTATTCTTTCGGGAGTGGTAATGGTGCTTGGTGCCTCCATCAATTATTATGCTGTCTCTCCTGCTTTTATGGGGAGTGCTATGGAGAATGCAATGAATCATTTTATGAATCTTCCTAATGCCGGTTGGAATATTACCCCATTCTGTGAAGGGATGCCCGCCTCTGCTAAGATGTCTGCAATCGGCTTTATGCTCTTTGGTTGTGGAGTGGAGATGGCCGGGATTACTGTTTCGCGAGGGATTGTAAAATGGTTTAAAGGAAAAGAACTTGCACTTGCAATGGGAACCGAAATGGCTCTTGCAAGAGTTGGGGTAGCTGTGGTTATGATTGGTTCACCTATAGTTGCTGTTAAATGGGGAGCTAACCCTGAGGTTTCTCGTCCTGTTTTATTTGCATTACTTCTTTTAGTTGTAGGGTTGATTTCCTTTATCTGCTACGCATTTATGGATAAAAAACTTGAGACTCAAATGGGGGAGAAGGGTGAAGAGAAAGACGATCCTTTCAAATTTTCCGATTTAGGGAAATTGTTCTCAAGTAAAGTTTTCTGGATTGTCTCTATTCTTTGTGTATTGTATTACTCGGCGATTTTCCCATTCCAGAAATATGCTGTTAATATGCTCCAGTGTAATCTTGACCTTACGGCAGAAGCTGCCTCGAGGATCTTCTTCTGGTTCCCTCTGGGTGCTGCAGCCATTACTCCATTCCTTGGTAACTTCCTTGATAAGAAGGGAAAAGGTGCGAGTATGCTTATGTTAGGTGCATTGTTAATGATTGTGTGCCACCTTACTTTTGCATTTATTCTCCCTGCTACTAAATCGTCAGTTATAGCTTATGCTGCTATTATATTATTAGGTATCTCTTTCTCCCTGGTTCCTGCTTCACTTTGGCCCTCAGTTCCAAAGTTAGTAGAAGAGAGATATTTAGGTTCAGCTTATGCAGTCATTTTCTGGATTCAAAATATGGGACTTTACATATTCCCTATTATCATCGGAAGAACTCTCCAAAATACTAATATTGGTGTTACCAATCCTCTCGAATATAATTACACAGCACCGATGCTTATCTTTGCATCGTTGGGTGTTTTAGCCTTCTTCTTTGGTCTATGGTTAAAGGCTTTGGATAAGAAGAAAGGGTATGGATTGGAGTTACCTAATATTAAAAAATAGTGATAATGGAGAAAGCAGTTAAATTACTTAGAGACTCTAAAAGTGCTCGTTGGATAGTATTGGCTTGTCTTGTGGTGCCAATGTTTGCGTCATATTTCTTTGACGATATGTTTTCAACATTGTCCCATATATTTAAGACTCCGGAGCTATTGGAACTTGGGTGGGATGCCAAAGATTACGGATTCTATGCAGGAGGGTACTCTTTCCTCTGTGTGTGGGGTGGTCTTGTAATATGCGGTATGTTGCTCGATAAATGGGGTGTTCGTTTTACAGGTTCCCTATTTGTAGGGTTTATGTTAGGGGGTGCTATTTTGGTAGCCTATGCCATTTCTGACAGTTTCGCAGGGAGTGCTCTTAATGGATGGATGCTCTCTTTTCTTGCAAAACCCTCTCTTACACTTGCATATATAGGGTGTATGTTCTTTGGACTCGGAAGCGAGATAGCGGGAGTGGCGGTTACGCGCTCAATAGCCAAATGGTTTAAGGGGAAGGAGATGGCTTTAGCAATGGGACTTCAACTCTCAATAGCCCGTATGGGGACCGCTATGGCTTTTATAGTTTCGCCGATTTTGGTTATGGCTCATGACCCTGAGACTTCGGGCTTTGTCTATCCTTATATGGAGACTATTAAACCAGCACTCCTTGGTGTTGCCTTATTGGTTTTAGGGGTAGTGGTTTGGAGCGTGTTTGTGGCTATGGATGCAAAGCACGACAAGCAACTCTCTCTCTCCACAGGTAAAAAAGAGGTAAATCTTGAGGATAAGTTTAAGTTTTCAGACATTTTTAAAGTCCTGACCAATAAACATTATATTTTAATCTCTCTGCTTTGCGTCTTTTTCTACTGCTGTATAATATCGTTCAAGAAGTTCGCTACTTCTATCCTTATTCCCCGTTTCGATATCCCTATCGAGACTGCGAAATGGATGGTGGCTATGATCCCTTTCTTTACCGTTATCTTTACCCCTCTATTTGGTTCAGTGGTGGATAGAATTGGAAAGGCGACAAGATGGATGATACTTGGCTCTGTTTTAGTATTAATTGCTCATCTACTTATTGCATTTGCTCCTCAGGGGGTTCCTTTCTTTGGTTATTTAGGGATCTCGATACTAGGTGTCGGCTATTCATTAGTCCCTGCTGCTATGTGGCCCTCTGTTCCTAAGATTATCCCGGAGAAGAATTTAGGTACAGCATATTCGCTTATTTACTGGATTCAGAATATGGGTATGCTGTTAGTTCCTATTTTCGTAGGGGCAATAATAAAGAATACCACTGCAAAGGTATTTACCGGAATTGACTCCTCAATAGTGGCTGCCGTTAATGCAGAGTATATCTTTATCGGATTAGGTATTGTAGCAGTTACAGTCTCAATACTCCTTTTCCGTTCATCTCAGAGAAATCCACACCTTGCTCTCGATGAGCCTAATAAGAAGAGATAACTTCTGAGGTTTCTAAACAATAATCCCCGTAAAAGTCTCAACTTTTACGGGGATTATTGTTATGAGGTTTGATTACTTTATAAGTGCAGTACCTACGGGTAGAACTACTTTTCCTGCTAAATCATTGATAATGATAGAAGCCATCATATACCATGCTGCAAGGGCACAGAATATAAGTTCGTAACCTGCGATGATATTGAAAACAGGGTCTCCGAAATGTCCGATTACCAAAAGAATAAAACCCAATAATAGTAAACCAAAAGTGATCGCCATAGCTTTATGAACTCTAAGTGAGGCTATAAACATTATAGCTGTATAGAGAGCCCAAGCGAGAAGGT
>CAYSND010000134.1:0-5177 GCA_964432305.1 uncultured Muribaculaceae bacterium
GCAGAGACAAACCCAACTATGGTAAAGACTATAAGAGATATTATAAAAGAGGGGAGATTTGTATAGAGAAGATAATTCATGTGTTTGTAAAGATCTACATTAGCAACTGAAGCCGCTAAATTACATGAGTCTGATAGGGGAGAGCGCTTGTCTCCGAAATAGGCTCCTGAAATAATAGCACCCGCAATCCACCCTTGGCTGATTCCGAGAATGGACCCTGCACTCATCATTGCCACTCCGATGGTTCCCACAGTTGTCCATGAACTTCCGGACATAAGGGAGACCATACAGGTAAGAAGAAATGTTACAAGTAGGAATATATGTGGGTTAATTAGCTTTAGACCGTAATATATAAAGGTAGGGACAATTCCTGAAAGCATCCATGTAGCGGTAAGTGCACCTATCATAAGGAGGATAAAGATAGCTGAACCTGTTTTAGCAAGTTGGTCTAACATCCCCTCTTCCAGTCTCTTCCAAGGTATCTTTAGATATAAGATGGAGATTAAAATAACTACTATTGCAGAAGTTAGTAATGCGATTTGTGAGGGACCTGATGTTAGGTCTTCCCCGAAAACAGTTACCCCGAACGCAATAATTAATACTAAAAGCAGAACAGGGATTAGGGAGAGGATAATGGAGGGTTTCTTCATATTTAGTTACCACTTAGATCACAATTTTCAAATGCAAGTGTCGGAATCTGCCAAATCGAGTCTTCTCGATAATCAGTCCCTATGTACAATATATTATTCCACAAAGATAAAAGATTACCTGTAATATTCATCTCTTTTATAGGGTGAATAATTTCCCCTTTCTCAAATAAAAACCCTTGAATACCAAAAGAAAAATCTCCTGTGGCACCATTGCAATTTCCGCCATTAAAACCTGTAATTAGAACTCCACTCCCTATCTCTTTAATCATCTCATTTTGGGTAGTGGCTCCGAAATTGGAGAGACGGGGTACAGATGGGGATGAAATAGTAGGCTCTAAATTTAATTTATTGGCAATATATGTGTTTAGAAAATAGGTATTTACAGTTCCACTCTCTATTATATGCATATTTTTCGTAGCTACCCCTTCGCCATCGAAATATCTGGCACCTATTGCATTTTTATCATGTGGGAAATCTATAACGTTCACTTTTTCAGGAAATATCTTTTTACCAAGGGAGTTGAGCAGAAAAGAGTTGTTCTGCTGAATACTATTACCTGAAAGTGCGGTAATTATGGGTGAGAAAAGGGTATTTGAGACCCTATTCTCCACTATTACAGGGTATTTTCCGGATTTTATCTTCTTACCTCCTAACATCATAAGAGCTCTCTCCATTGCTTTTTTCCCGCTCCCTCTTTTTAGATTCTCTAACTTCAAGGAGTTTTCATTCCACCACTCTTGGGGTCTGGTACCATCCTCTGAGAAGATAGAACACTCAGTGGCAATAGAAAATAGTGACAATGAGGTCTCTCCTGAGAATCCCAATGAATCGAGAATATATAACTCTTCGAAAGAATCATCATAATCGGTAGTAGTGGAGATAACTCTTTTATCACTTAGATCCACCTCTGAGGCTACAGATAGAATGAACTCCTTTTTGGCTTCAATATCTCTTCTTCTCCCAGTCTCATCCATTCTATTAAGGAATCCATACTCCCCTGAATAACAATAATCTCTTTTTGGGAGTCTTCTTGCAGGGTCGGGAGCAAGCAACTTTACAGAGTCTATCGCATATTTTAAAAAGCTCCTTATTTCTTCAGGATCAAGGCGATTAGTGGAGAATTGTCCATATTTGTCTTCAATATAAAGTTCAATACCTAATGAGGAGTAGCGTGAATGTTGGATTTTGTCCAACTCCCGATTAAGATAAGAGAGTTGTGACTGTGAACCCTCTCTAAGAACGACCCTCGCATTTTTCACCCCCTCTTGAAGTGCCATCTCCAATGTTTTATCTGCAATTGTTTTATTCATTTCCTACTCCTCCGACTGTTAGTTTTTCTATTAGAACGCTTGGCATTCCACAGGAGACAGGGCAGTATTGCTCCTTACCGCAGGTCCAAGTTCCGTTGTCTATTTTTAAGTTGTTCCCCACTGCAATAATATCTGAAAGGGCTTGAGGCCCATTCCCAATAATATTGAAATCTTTTATAGGAGAGGTAAGTTCCCCGTTCTCAATCATATAGCCTGATTTTACAAAAAATGTAAAATCCCCTGCTCCAATCTGAACTTGACCATTAGAGAAAGAATCAACATATACCCCATTTTTCACTGATTTTATCAAATCCTCTTCATTACTCCCCCCGTTTTCCATATATGTAGCTCTCATTCGTGGAATAGGTGGGTATCTGAAAGACTCTCTTCTACCATTCCCGGTAGGGGGGACTCTGTAAAAATCAGCACTGATTCTATCGTGTAGATATGAGTTTAAAATCCCCTCTTTAACCATATAAGTTTTTTGACCCGGAACCCCCTCATCATCAAAATTAATCGAACCTCGATTTGATGTGAGAGTTCCATCATCTATCACACTAATATTCTCCCTACAGATCTTTTTTCCCATTTTGTCAGAGAATATAGAGGTGTTTTTTCTATTAAAATCGGCTTCAAATGTGTGCCCTATTGCCTCGTGTAGTAATATCCCTGAACCTCCTGCCCCCATTACCACAGGCATTTCTCCCCCTTTGGGTTGGGATGCCGCAAAGAGGAGGGCACATTTGGCAGTAACCTCAGAAGCCATCTCTTCTATAAGAGATTCTGTTAGAAATTCATATCCCATCCTAAAACTGCGTGAAACAGAGCTATTCTCTATTTTAGAGCTATCTTGCATTATACAGGTGGCAACAAGCGAAGCCATCGGTTTTTCATCTTCGTACATCTCCCCTAAAGAGTTATAAAATAGTATTTTAGAATTAGAATTGCTCAGGCGTACAAGAACTTTTATGACTCTCTTATCTTTTTCAAAAATTCTTTGATTAAGTAAATCTAAATAGATTTTTTTCTCTAATATAGTGTGCTTATCCCAACTATCGCCAATAGGGTAGTAGTTGTTAGCTTTAAGAAGAGTTACATTGAGAGGTGGAGTAGGGCTCCCAATAGATGATATTCTTGCAGCAATTTTTGCGGCATTAATCATCTCATCCATAGAGGTGTTTTCCGAATAGGCATAACCTGTGCGCTCTTTGGATATGACCCTAATCCCTACACCATAGTCTATATTTGAATTTGCTACATTTACTTCGCCATCCCTTAGTGAGAGTTCGTCTGAGGTACTATGCTCAAAAAAGAGGTCGGCATAATCTCCACCATTAGATAGGGCAGTAGAGATTAGTCTATTTAACTCTTCGGTAGAAACACCGAAATAGGAGATTTGTTTCATATTCATTAAAAAAAAGAGGGTGTTAGGCACCCTCTATATTAAGCAGTAACAATCTGTTTTGTGGTAGCAGAGTAAAACAAATTTAGATTTCAGTCGCCTTAACCTTAATCATCTTCCCTTTTTCGGCAAAAGCCAACTCAGAATTATTCCTCTTTTTTTCCTGAACGAGTTTTTGGAAAGAGAGATTAAGTCCGTTAACAATGTTGTCTCTAAGCTCCCGTGTCTCTAGTTCGCTCATAATTAATTAATTGGTTAAATAAGGTTTTATTATGTATTTTAGTAGTAATCTCTTTACCTCCCTCCGCAATTAACTCTATGGGGTTTTTCGAGTTATCGATTATCAACCAATATTCACAAACCGGTATGTACAGTGAAATAAGGTGTCTAATCCCCATATCGTACCTCCTCAATATTTTATCTTCACTGACATCGTGTCCGCCGGATGCAACCCGCAACTTCACTCTCTCAATCGCTAAGGAGGGCATATTTAACCAGAAATAGAGAAGGGTAACGGTATATCCTCTACTCTGAGCCTCCCTAATGATATTCAAATGCGTCCTTGTAGCCAGAGTCGTCTCCATTGCGAAATCTTTTCCTTCAGCAAGCAACTCTTTTACTCTCTGAAGCATTATTCTACCGGCCTGTATGGCTGCACTTTCCGGTAGAAAAGGGGATATCCCCTTGGCGATTTCATCAGCATTAACGAACTCATTACAATTCAGCATTTCCGGTAATATCGTGTAGGATGCTGTGGTTTTTCCGGATCCGTTACACCCTGAAATGATGAAGAGCTTAGGCATATTTCAAGACACAAGTCATTGCAAAGTTAATAATAATTTTATACATTGTTCAAAAAGTTATCAACAAATTATGTTCCAATTGTCACAAATATCTATTTATTGCACGCAGCATATGCGAAAAGGGCATAGTCGCCCAAGGTAGGATCTCCAGGAAATTCTGTTTTTAAATATTCGGTAATCTCTATAGCTGTTTTAATATCGGCAGATTTTCGGGTGGTTATACCTAGTTCCATAGCAGTTCTGTGGACATGGACATCTAGGGGGATAATTAAATCATTTTTATCTATACTCTTCCATAGTCCCAGATCTACTTTCCCATCATCCCTTACCATCCATCTTCTTAACATGTGTATTTTCTTATTAGCGCAGTTTGGATCTCGGTTTTGCCCATAAATCATTACCCTCATTTCAGAGGGGGAGAGGGGCTCTAATGAATCTGCGGTCTCATAATATTTTCTAAGATTAGAGCATATCCTCGCAAACTCCGACCATTTTACCGTCCTATGTAGTGAGATATTGTCACTTCTGTATTCTCCTCTCTTTATATAGTCGTATGGCTCCCAATTCATCTCGTCCATTGCTCTATTACAGTCCCTTACTATCATCTCTCTCCTTCCCCATGCTAAGTGAGCAGCTATCACGGCAGCTATCTCCACATCCTGTAAAGTAGCTCTATTCTCTTTCAGTAAAATTGCGAAATGCTTGGGAAAAATTATAGGATCTTTCTTGAAATAGGAGTCATTATTATAGGTAAAAGCGTACTCTTTTAGGTTCATTGATTATCTTTTTGCAAAATTGCGAAAAATTATAGTGGAAGCCAAAAATTATACTTACCTTTGGCAACTTTTAAAAATTCGGCGCGGGGTATGAATGATTCAAATAATATAAATATTGCCCTTATAGCTTTGGCTCATCATCTTAATCAAGATGAGCAGGTAAATTCTATTAACCATAAAATAGCTTCTGCCGCACTTGCTATCTACCTAAGTGAGCAAGAGTCCGAAAAGAGCAT
>CAYSND010000135.1:0-5175 GCA_964432305.1 uncultured Muribaculaceae bacterium
ACCCCTATTGTTGATGACCCTTTTGATTTTGGGAGGATTGCAGCCACAAACGCCATCAGTGATATCTATGCTATGGGTGGCGCTCCTTTGATGGCAATAGCAATTTTAGGGTGGCCCCTCGACAAACTCCCCCCCTCCGTGGCAAACGAAGTGGTAAGGGGAGCAAGGTCTGTCTGTGACAATGCTAATATCCCATTAGCAGGGGGGCACAGTATAAATAGCACTGACCCTTTTTTCGGACTTGCAGTTACCGGGCTAATAGAGAGTGAGTTGGTTAAGAAGAACAGTAGTGCAGAAGAGGGGTGTCTCCTCTTTTTAACCAAACCATTGGGGATAGGGTTAGTTAGTTCTGCGGAGAAGTTCGGAGTTGTTCGTGAGGAGGATAAAAAAGAGGCTCTTAGATTAATGACTGAGTTAAATGTGGCAGGGATGAAGATAGCTAAGATGGAAGGGGTTAGAGCAATGACTGATGTTACTGGATTTGGGCTTGCAGGACACTCTTTAGAGATGGCTGAAGGGAGTGGAGTCTCTATAATTATAGATTATGATAAGGTTCCTAAAATAGAGGGGGTGGATTTCTATATTGAACAGGAGTGTATGCCCGGTGGAACTTTCAGAAATTATGCAAGTTACGGAGATAAAATAGAGATGCGCCCAGAACATAAATTCCTTATGTGCGACCCTCAGACCTCAGGAGGTCTGCTAATTGCAGTAAGGGAGGAAGGGGTAGAAAAATTAAAAAGTGAGATTACCCCTCTTTATGAAATTGGGCGAATTGAAAAATTTAATGGTACATTTGTAAAAGTTATCGGTTAAAACTATTATTATGCTTTGTAAAATTCTTCTAATCGCGGCATTAAGCCTCTCCTCTCTCTCTGAAGTTCAGACGAAGGAGGTAAGGGTGGGAGCCCTCTCTTTCGAGGAGTATCTTCCTCTCTTAAAGGGTGAAAGAGTCTCTATCTTATCAAATCAGACAGGGATGGTTACTTCTAAAACACATCTCCTCGACACTTTACTCTCTCAAGGGGTAAATATTGTCTCTATTATGTCGCCCGAACATGGTTTTAGAGGGGAAGCAGATGCAGGGGAGAGTGTGAAAAGCTCAATAGATGAGAAGACAGGGATTCCTATCAGATCTCTTTATGAGAAGGGGGTGGATGGTCCCTCAGCAGAGACTATGGGGGAGTTCGACGTGTTAATATTCGACCTTCAAGATGTGGGGGTTAGGTTTTATACCTATAATGCGACTATGGCTAAGATGATGGATGCTTGTGCTGCAGCAGGGAAGAAGATGATAGTTCTCGACAGACCAAATCCACTCGGTTTTTATGTCGATGGGCCTATTCTCGATATGAAATATAAATCCGGTGTGGGGTGGCTCCCTATCCCGATAGTCCATGGGATGACACTTGGTGAGCTTGCTCTTATGATTAATGGCGAAGGGTGGCTGAAAGAGGGGATAAAGTGTGATTTGACAGTGGTAAAGTGTAAGAATTATACTCATCAGACGAAATATATCCTCCCTATTAAACCCTCACCGAATCTTCCCGATATGCGCTCTATATATCTCTACCCCTCTACCTGCTTCTTCGAGGCGACTCCGGTCTCCCTTGGCAGGGGTACAGATAAACCTTTTCAGATATACGGACACCCGAATATGAAAGGGTATAGGTTCTCATTTACTCCCAAGAGTGTTCCGGGAGCAAAGTTCCCCCCTCAGCTTGACAGGAAATGTTATGGAGTGGATTTAAGGACAAAACCCTCAATAGAGGAGATTAATGCCAATGGGATTAATTTAGAGTACATTATAGATGCCTATAAAAATCTTAATTTGGACGATCATTTCTTCCGCTCATTCTTCGAGCTTTTAGTCGGTCAGTCTTATGTCCGCAAGATGATAAAAGAGGGGAAATCTGCCACAGAAATCAAAGCCATGTGGAGTGATGATGTTGCCAAATTCAAGGAGCAGCGAAAGAAGTATTTGCTATATGAATAAAAAAAGAGGCTGAATAATCAGCCTCTTTTTTCTACTTAGTTAGCTCTCGGTTTAATCTATTATAGTCGTTTTCTATTTGACCTTTAATGTCATTCATTGCCTCTTTAAAGGCATTGATGCCGGAAATTCTGGCAGCAGGAGTGGCTACTTCACTTGGTCCCATAGTGGAATAACCGTAGTATAGTGCTATCCATGTTTTATCATAAGCCTGAGCATTATATCTCCCGATTAAATTATTTTTTAAACCATATATTTCTACCTCTACATCGAAGGCTGTCTTATATGTTCCGTATGGCATTCCGAGGAGGTTAGGGGCAAATAGCGTTACTACTGAAAGAGCTGTCCACCCGTAGCCTGAACGTCTTACTTTACTGGCAGCTATTTTACAAACAATATACCCGGAAACATCGCCATAAGGGTTACATATATTGTTTTTTACCTCCCTGTCAAATAGGGTGATTGCATCTTGAACTCGTGGGTCTTTATTTGCTATGTTATCTGTTTCAGCACTTCCAATTACTTCTCCTATTTTATAGGTGGTGTTTTTTGAGGTATTGACAGTTTCAGTCGTGGTTGCATACCCTGTAGTGGTACTTTTAGAATACCCTAAGGAGTAGGCAGTTTCAAAAGAGTTAATGTCAACTCTTGGTTCTAACGCAGGTAGGAGTTCCCGATTTTTATTATAGGGTTTTAAATCTGCCATTGTCAGGGTTGCACATGAGGAGAGAAGGAGAAGAAGTCCGAATAATGGTAAAAATTTTCTCATAAAATATTATTTAATCGTTATTCATTTGCGGAATATCTACGCTATTTTGGAAATCTCCTATAAGGTAACGACTGAAATAATCAGCCATCCTCCAGAAGAAGTATTCATCCATATTCCCAAAGCCATGTCTTTGACCTGGGAGGTAGAGCATTTCGAAACGTTTATTGGCTTTGATAAGGGCATTAATAACTCTTGTGGTATTGCCGGGGTGAACATTGTCGTCAATATCTCCATGGACGAGCAGTAGTCTCCCTTTTAGATTCCCCGCAAATTCTTGATTTGTTTTTATGCTGTAATTGAAAGTTGTATCCCCTTTCTCCGAGATTTTTTCAAGGATTCCGTGGTGCTGTTCACTCCACCAACGGTTGTAAATTCTATTGTCATGATTTCCTGCACAAGAGACAGCCACTTTGTAAAAATCAGGGTAGGTCAATATAGCAGCAGTGGACATAAAGCCTCCACCGGAGTGTCCGTGGATACCCACTTTGTTTCCATCTATAAATTTGTACCTTGCAGCAAGTTGTTGAACAGCGACTTTTTGGTCTTCAAGTCCGTAATCTCTTAAGTTCCCATAGCCAAAGTTATGATACCATTTAGAGCGATTAGGGTGTCCTCCGCGGTTCCCCACGGTTATTACGACGAAGCCAAGCTGTGCAAGTCTATCGACACGATTCATCCCTTTGCTCCAAACATAATTGGTCGCCTCGGTTTGAGGACCCGGATAGACATACTCTATTATCGGATATGCTTTGGTGGAGTCGAAATCAAAAGGTTTGTACATTACTCCGTAAAGGTCAGTAATCCCGTCTGCTGCTTTAACCTTAAAAGGTTCAGGGAATTTATATCCGGCAGCTAAAAGCTGGCTGAAATCAGAGGTTTCGAGTTCCATTATTTTACGCCCCATATTGTCATAAAGGGTGTTGGCAGGGGGGGTGTTTACTCTTGAGTAGGCAGAGATGAAAAACTTTGCATCGTCAGGCATACTTACTCGATGGTCGAAATCACCAGGGTTAAGTAACTTAAGATTTGAACCGTCAAAGTTAACTCTGTAAAGATGTTGATAATAAGGGTTTAGAGTCTTATCGTAGCCACACGCTAAGAAATAAATAACTCTTGCAGTCTCATCTATCTGTACTATGTTTTCGACATGGAATCCCCCATTGGTAATGGCGTTTTTAAGCTTTCCTGTTGAGTCATAGAGATAAAGGTGTGCCCACCCATTCCTTTCAGACCACCAAATAAGCTCTTTTCCGGAGTTTACTACTTTTAGATTTCTGGTCTCCACATAAGTATTAAGCCTCTCTTCAATAACCACCTTTGCACTATCTTCAGCTATATTAACCGTGCAGACATCAACTCTCTTTAGGTCGCGGCTCGTTCTGGTAATATAGAAAAGTGAGTTATCCCCTTTCCATACAGAGGAGTTGTATTTAGAATAGACTCTCTCCTTAAAGGTGTAATCCTTAGAGAGGATATTTACTGACTGATCTTTAAAGGCATCAATTTTAATCTTTTTACTACTCTTATCTTGCATATTGAAGAGCATAAGATAAGTTTTTGGACCGGGCTCTCCGGGCATCTGATATTTATAAGATTCAAGTTTTGGACGAGGTTCTGCCAGCGCATCGATTACCCATAACTCTTTAACTTTAGACATATCATATTTGCAGATAGCAAAGTTCTTTGAATCGGGTGACCAAAGGAGGTATGCTCCATAACGTTTGGTACTATCTCTCTCTTCTACTCCTCTGTAATCATCACCGCCGTAAGTGAAACTTCTGGTTCCATCGGTAGTTAGACGATTCTCTAAGACTGTAGAGTCTTTATCATCTTCCATAAGTTTCCTTAAATTCTCCATATCTGTATAGTAAAGGTCATACCCTTTTATATATACCACATAACTACTATCGGGGGAGATAGAAGCCCACCCGGGGAAATCTTTCTTCTCTTCGCGGTCAGAGACATCGGTCAGTTTACCGGAGGCTATATCATATTCGAAATGAAAGAGTTTTTTCTCCATTTCAGGTTTTTTCTTAGGAGCCTCTTTTTTAGCAACATCCGTCTTAGTGCTGTCTGAAACCTCTTTTTTGGTAGTATCAGCTACCTCTTTCTTCTTTTTCTCTTTCTTAGGTACCTCTAAGGTGCTTTGAATATCGAAGGTAAAAGTTTTATCATCTTTTAACTTTAGTTTCCTCATAGGGAGATGTTGAGCATCAAAAGGGTCTTTGGTTATCTCGGTAATCTCCATAGCCAATTTTTCGAGGTCGAAAATAATCTTTTTGGTCTTTAGAACAGGGTCAACAATATAGTAGTTAGTCCCTTGAGAGTCTTGCCATTCATACCAGAATTTATCGGAATTTTCAAACCAATTGGCTCTGATATTAGTAGAATAGACCATACGATTGATTTTCTT
>CAYSND010000136.1:0-5113 GCA_964432305.1 uncultured Muribaculaceae bacterium
CTTCAGGACGAGGCTTACGCTCTCTCTCTACCCAACCTTCAGGTTTCTCCATTAAGGCACGTTTAGAGAGTCTCATTTTACCACTCTTAGGATCTACCTCAAGAAGTTTAACATCGAGCATATCCCCTACATTCACCACATCCTCCACTTTCTCAACTTTTTGATAATCTAACTCAGAGATATGAAGAAGTCCCTCTTTACCTGGGAGAATCTCCACAAAAGCTCCGAAGTCAAGAATAGAAACAACTTTTCCATGGTATGTTGCACCCACTTCCGGAACAGCAGTAATCCCTTTGATACGAGCCAAAGCTGCCTCCATTGCATCGCGATCCTGTCCAAAGATATCGATAACACCAGTTTCATTAACCTCTGTAATCGTAATGGTAGTTCCTGTGGTCTTCTGTATCTCCTGGATAACTTTTCCACCTGTACCAATAACGGCACCGATAAATTCTCCGGGGATAACTATCTGAATAATACGAGGAACATGAGGTTTGTAATCTTCACGTGGTTCAGAAATGGTCTTCATCATTTCACCCATAATGTGCATACGCCCCTGACGAGCCTGCTCCAATGCCTGCTCAAGAACCTCATAAGAGAGTCCGTCAACTTTTATATCCATCTGAGTAGCAGTAATACCGTCAGGTGTTCCTGTAACTTTAAAGTCCATATCACCAAGGTGGTCTTCATCACCAAGGATATCGGAAAGTACTGCATACTTTTTACTTGCTGAGTCTGAAATAAGCCCCATTGCTATACCTGAAACAGGTTTTTTAAGCTTAATCCCTGCATCCATAAGGGCGAGAGTTCCTGCACAAACAGTAGCCATAGAGGAAGAACCATTGGACTCAAGAATGTCAGAAACAACCCTTACTGCATAAGGATTTGCCTCTCCTATAGGTACCATCGGTTTCAAGGCACGAAATGCCAAGTTTCCATGACCTATCTCCCTACGACCTGTACCTCTCTGAGGTTTAGCTTCTCCGGTGGAGAAAGGAGGGAAATTATAATGGAGAACGAACTGCTGGGTGTCTTGAATAAGTACCTCATCCATCTCTTTCATATCCATCTTGGTACCGAGGGTAACTGTGGTAAGAGACTGAGTCTCTCCACGAGTAAATATAGCAGAACCGTGTGTTCCGGGGAGATAATCTATCTCACTCCAGATAGGACGAATTTCATTGGTTTTCCTTCCGTCAAGACGAACACCCTCATCGAGAATCATCCTACGCATAGCCTCTTTCTCCACACTGTGGAAATAACGGGCAAGCATAATCTTCTTCTCTTCCTGCTCCTCTTCGGTAAATCTCTCAAGGAACTCCTTATAAAGTGCTTCGAAAGCATCTAAACGATCATGTTTAGCAGAACTTGACTTGGCTATTGCATAACATTTGTCATAGCAGAAATCATGAAGGGCTTTACGAATCTCCTCGTCATTAACCTCATGACAATACTCTCTCTTAACTGTTTTACCAACAGCTTCGGTGAGTTCTATCTGAGCACGACAATGTTTCTTAATCTCTTCGTGTGCAAATTTGATAGCATCAAGCATATCTTTCTCGCTAACCTCATGCATCTCCCCTTCCACCATCATGATATTGTCAAGAGTAGCAGCTACGATAATATCCATATCTGCCTCTTTCAACTCGCTGAAAGTGGGGTTAATAACGAACTCTCCGTTGATTCTTGCCACTCTGACTTCTGAAATAGGACCTCCGAAAGGGATATCACTTACTGCCAAAGCTGCTGAAGCAGCAAGCCCTGCAAGTGCATCAGGCATAGTCTCTTTGTCTGCGGAAATCAGTAGAACGTTAACGAAAACTTCTGCATGGAAATCTTCGGGGAATAGAGGGCGAAGTGCCCTATCAATTAGGCGTGCAACTAAAATTTCATAATCAGAGGCACGACCTTCTCTTTTCATAAAACCGCCTGGATAACGCCCTGCGGCAGCAAATTTTTCTTTGTACTCAACAGAAAGGGGCATAAAGTCTACATCCTCTTTTGCCTCCTTTGCGCATGTTACAGTAGCAAGCAACATCGTGTCGCCCATTTTAACAACCACGGAACCATCAGCCTGTTTAGCCAATTTTCCGGTTTCGATCTCAATGATCCTTCCATCACCCAATGCGATGGTCTTCTTTACAATATTCATATTATTTTTATCAAAAAGAGGCTGCCACCGTGACAGCCTCTGTATCTTATTTACGAAGGTTAAGTGCCTTCACTATTTGCCTGTATCTCTCAATGTCTGTGGCTTTTAAGTAATCCAACAGACGGCGCCTCTTTCCAACCATTCTAAGTAGAGACCTCTGGGTAACATGGTCTTTCTTATTAATTTTAAGATGGTCAGTGAGGTGAGCGATACGGTAGGAAAATAGTGCAATCTGACTCTCCGGAGAGCCGGTGTCGCTATTAGACTTCCCGTATTGTCCGAAAATCTCTTGCTTCTGTTCTGCATTGAGATATTCTGCCATGGTTATTAATGTGTTAGTAAAAATTTTGTCCCAAAATCGGGAGTGCAAAGATAGGTAAATAAAAAGATTGTGCAAATATTTTTAACTTTGTGCTGTGGAAAAGATTATAGATCACCCTCTGTTAGGGGAAGTTAAACTGCTAAAAAGGAAAGGAAGCTCTTCTATAAGGCTCTCCGTGCACCCTAAACGCGGTATTTTAGTTACAATGCCTTGGTATTGTCCCTACTCACGTGGGGAGAGTTTCCTCGAATCCAAAGTACAATGGGTTATTGATACTAAACTCAAGCAGATGCGCAAGCAAGAAAAAATCCTCAATAGTGGTAAGACAATACCCCCAATTAAAGATAAAAAAGAGCTTGATGCACTCCGTAGTACTGCCCGTAAAAAGTTCATCCCCCGTCTCGAAGAACTTGCCCTGCAGCACGGTTTTGTGAAAGAGCAATCCCTCTTTTCCACCCTCTTCGGGAGAGAGAGCGTTCAACCTTTATATGAGGGGGTTGCCATTAAAAATAATTCTTCTAATTGGGGAAGTTGCTCCGCAAAAAAGAACATCAATCTGAATATCAGACTCATCTTCCTTCCGGAGCATCTGCAAGATTTCGTAATGCTACACGAGCTCTGCCACCTGCGGCACCCCAATCATGGTCCGGCATTCCACAGGTTACTTAACTCCCTCTGCAATGGACAGGAGAAACTCCTTTCACGAGAGTTAAAAGAGTGGAGATTGATTTGATAGTTAAACATCAATAATATATAATCATTGTTTATGAAAAAGAGAAACAGATCAATAAGAATCGGAGCTATAGTATTAGTAATGCTATCTCTCCCCTTTATCTCATTTGGTCAAAATAATGCAAAGAAAGAGTTTAATCTCATTCCCCAGCCACGAGTAGTTAAGGTGCTGAGTGATAGTTGGTTTAATGTCTCTAAAATTTCTCGCAAAGAGAATAGAGAGATTCCTGACGAAGGGTATAAAATAAAAATTACCAAAAAGGGGATAGAGGTGGAGGCTTCAAGTGAGAGGGGATTTATCTGGGCAGATGTAACCATCAAGCAATTAAAAGGAGAAGGGAATAAACTCCCGAATGTAATAATAGAAGATTACCCCGAATTTCCGATAAGGGGATTTATGTATGATGCAGGGAGAAACTTCGTAGAGGTGTCAGATATTAAACACTATATAGATTTAATCTCTTTCTATAAAGTAAATGTATTCCATTGGCATATTACCGATAAACCTGCTTGGAGAATCGAGTGTCGGGTATTTCCTCAGCTTAACGACCCTAAATATCAGAGGATAGGAAGAGATGCCGGAAGGTTTTACACTTATGATGAGATTAGAGATATAATAAGATACGCTAAGAAAAAAGGGGTAATGATTATCCCTGAGATAGATATGCCGGGGCATAGCGACTATTTCAATGCTGCTTTTGGATTTGGGATGGATTCACCGGAGGGGATGGCAGTTTTAGAGAAATGTTTAGCGGAGTACTTTGATGAGATCCCTTTGGAGGATGTCCCCTACCTTCATATTGGCTCCGATGAAGTTCATATAAAAGACCCGAAGGGGTTTATGAGTTGGGCTGAAAACCTCGTCCATAAAGCAGGGAGAAAAACTATTGCTTGGGATCCGGGGCTTCCGGGGGGGAAAGAGACCATATATCAGATATGGAGAGATGGAGAGGTAGATCCCTTTAACTTAGATAAAGATAAGAAATTCTTAGACTCATTTATGGGGTATCTTAACTATTATGACCCCTTTATCCTCTCAGACAGGCTCTTCTATCATACCCCTTGTGCCACAGGGAGAGCAGACGAGCATGCACTAGGAGGGATACTCTGTCTTTGGAACGATGTGAGGGTGATAGACAAATCTAAAATATTGCCACACAATGGGATGTTAAGTGGGTTGCTCCCCTTTGCCGAGAGGTTTTGGAATGGAGGGACAATAGAAAAAGAGGAGCCTGCGGTAGCAGGAACTCCCCTTCTGGCTGCATTTCAAAAGAAGATGAGTTTCCACCGAGATGTTTTCCTGAAAAATGAGGATATGCGGTGGGTCGCCACCTCAAACACCCCTTGGGAACTCTCATTGTCTTTGAAAAAGAAGAGCGACGAGCCTCAAATGGAGGCTCCCACAATAGAAGGAACCTCCGTGGTTACCACCCAATACGGAGATGTTATTGACCTTGACGCACTCCCTTTTGTTCGAGATGCCAATAGGAAAGATACCATAATTTGCATTGCGCAGAGCACTATCTATGCTAACTCCGATACGACCATCAGGGCATTTGTGGGATTTGATGTCTCTGCTCGTTCCAATAGATTTTCAGACGGAATACCTCTCCAAGGGGAGTGGGGCAATGGTGGAGAATTAAGGGTCAATGGTGAGAAAGTGGCACCCCCGGTATGGGAACAGCCAGGGATGTACCGTTTCCATTTCCATACTTGGGCACGCCCCGAAGAGGAACTGCCATTTACTGACGAACAGTTCTACTGGATGAGAAAACCCACCGAAATCTCACTGAAAAAGGGATTAAACCAGATAGAAATCAGAGTTATAAGGCACTTTGCAGGACAGAGATTTATGTTCGCATTCATTCCCCTCCCCGCAAACCTCAAATTCTAACCCCGATTACACC
>CAYSND010000137.1:0-5112 GCA_964432305.1 uncultured Muribaculaceae bacterium
TTAGTGAAATGCTTATAAGAGAGAGTGCTCCGCATAATAACATGGTAAAAGCCTGGCTTTCGTGGGAAATCGTTGCAAACACCACGCCAGAAGTTTGTGGTATCCCGTAAAGAGAAGAGAGTGCCAATGCAAGAATAAAGTGATATGCCCCTATCCCCCCTTGAACAGGTATTATCCAACCGAGTCCCCCTATCACCATAAGGAATAGGGCATCTACTCCATTTAGGTGAGCAACATTGGGGAATGCTTTTATAGTGGCTATGCTCATCACCCAGTAACAAGTCCAAATCAGAGCAGTATAAAAGAAGAATCTTCCTCTCTGTTCAGTCTTAAACCCTGCTATTAAACCATCCCAAAGCCCTTTTAGGATATTATATATTTTCAGGAAAAGCTTTTTTTGTTTTAGAACTTCCCTTTTTTTATAAATCCATAAGCAGAGTAGAATCATAATAGCTAATATCCCTACGATGAGCCAAATAGCATTAAATGGAAGGGAGCCGACGAAAGGAGTCCAGATATTCTCCTGCATAAAGCCCCCGAATTTATCCCATCTAATAAAGATTATACTTAGAAGAATTACCGCATAACTTACCATGTCCCAACTCCTCTCAAGTACCACAGTCCCTAACACTGACTGAAATGATGCTTTCTTAGTTGCAGAAATAACCCCGCACCTTACAAACTCCCCCATTCTCGGTAATGCGAAATTCGAGAGATACATAATAGTAACCCCGTCATAAGCCTCCCTGCGAGTAATATTTTTATTAAGAGGGAGCATTATAAGCCTCCACCTTAAACCTCTTAATACAAATCCAAAAATACTTGCTATCATCGAGACACCTATCCACCAAAAATTACAACTCTTAACGCCCTCCACCAAGTCGCTCCATTTAACCCCCCTGAATGCAAAATAGAGGAGTACCAATGCTAAAGCAAGCATAAGTAACCATTGCCACCATGAAGTTTTTCCTTTTATAGAAAGCTTCTCCATGTATTATATAATCTTATTAGTTTTGGAATCAGGAAAAACGAGAGAGGGTTTAAATCCTTTAGCCTCATCGGGAGTCATTAGAGCGTATGACATAATTATAATAAGATCTCCCACTGAGAACTGGTGTGCAGCAGCACCATTAATACCAATTTTACCACTACCGGCTTCTCCTACAATCACATAAGTCTCGATTCTGTTACCATTTGTAATATTTACCACTTGTACCTTTTCTCCCTCATATAACCCCGCAGCCTCCATTAATGCACTATCAATGGTTATGCTCCCTATATAATCAAGATTAGCCTCTGTTACTGTAACTCTGTGAATTTTAGACTTTACGATTTCTAAAAACATCTTATTTAAGTTTTATATTATCTATCAACCTTACAGGTTTAGCGAAAACAGCACAAACAAGTTGAATATTATCCGCCTCCTTCCACTCCTTAATTGGTTGCAAAGTTAATGCATTTATTATTTCTACATACTCAACTTCGAGAAAATCGTTTTTATTAATTTCAGAAGTAATAATATTAATCGCCTCCTCCACATTTCCCTTACCTACCAAATTTCGAGCCATAGAGATAGATTTATAGATATGTGGTGCAGCTTCTCTCTGCTCAGGGGTAAGGAGGGCATTTCTCGAACTAAGAGCCAGTCCGTCAGCACTTCTCGAAATGGGACACCTTACGATTTCTATCGGATATAAGAGGTTTTTGGTAAAAAATTCCACTATTGCAAGTTGTTGAAAATCTTTCTCCCCAAAATAGGCTTTCGAGGGCTTCACCAGGTCAAAGAGTCTTGTCACCACCTGCGCCATTCCATTGAAATGTCCCGGACGATGAGGACCCTCCCCATAATTGTCAAGTCCCCCAAGGTCAATAATTCTCGTATCCAATATTCCGCTTGCTGCGTCAGGATAGACATCCACTACACGAGGCGCAAAGACAATATCTACTCCTGCTCTCTCCAAAAGGAGACAATCTTCTTCGAGGGTCCTTGGGTAAGTATTAAAATCGTTAGGGTTATTAAATTGTGTGGGGTTTACAAATACTGAAACTACCGTAAAATCGCACTCTTCAGCAGAACGTTTTACCAAAGAGAGGTGTCCTTCGTGGAGGGCTCCCATGGTGGGAACAAACCCAATAACAGCCTTGTCACCAAGTCTTTGATATGCCGAATTATATTCTGTTAAGGTTTTAGCTGTGATCATACATTGTCAAATCAATGGGCAAACCTACAAATAATTTTTATCTTTTTAGTATCTTAGCACTTTCAAACCTTTTAAGATTTAAAATAAATGAAGTCTATTCTTGGAATTGGTAATGCCCTTACTGATATTCTCGCAATTTTACCAGGAGAGGAGGTACTCTCCCAATATAATCTCCCTATCGGCTCTATGCAGCATATCGACCAGACCACAGGGGATAAAATCTGGCAGAGACTTAGAACAATGGATGTCCAATATGTTGCAGGGGGTTCTGCAGCTAATACAATAACAGGGACTGCGGTTTTTGGGATGCCCTCCGGTTTCATAGGGAAAGTGGGGGATGATGAGTTAGGTTCCCTTTATAAATCTGATCTTGAGAGGATTGGTGTTAAAACTCATCTACTTCGTGGGGAGTCTTCCTCAGGAAGGGCAATGGTTTTCATTACTGCTCCCAATGCTGAACGTACCTTTGCGGTCTATCTTGGTGCCGCACTCGAACTGGTTCCCGAAGAGCTTAAACCGGAGTTCTTTGTGGGATACGACTACTTCCATATTGAGGGGTATTTAGTTCAGAATCAGGCACTTTTAAGGAGAGCAGTGGAGATGGCAAAGGCGGCAGGTCTCATAATATCCATCGACATGGCATCATATAATGTGGTTGAGTCAAATCATGCTTTTCTACATGATATAGTAGAAAACTTCGTAGATATAGTTTTTGCCAATGAAACAGAATCTGAAGCATTTACACGGAAGAAACCGCGTGAAGCCCTCGATGTTCTTGCCCAAAAATGTAAAATAGCCGTGGTCAAAATCGGGAAAGAGGGTTCAATGGTCAAAAGTGGAGATGAGTACCATTTCATAGAGGCTTGGCCTGCAAATACTATTGACGCAACAGGAGCCGGAGATATTTATGCTGCCGGATTTCTATATGCCCACTCACTTGGGATGCCCCTTAGAGTCTGCGGTGAGATAGGGTCGATAATAGCCGCCAAGGTGGTTGAGGTTATTGGCTCTAAAGTAGATATTCCGAGATGGAAAATAGCAAAACAGGAGATAAGAGAACTTATATCTAAAGTGGAAGATAGGGAGCTGTAACCGAATCAGAATTAGAAATAATCTCTTCAGGTTTCCCCTCAGCAACTATCTTTCCACCATTTTTTCCCCCTTCCGGTCCCATGTCGAAAATATAATCCACTGATTTTAGAACATCCAGATTATGTTCTATAATTATAACGCTATTTCCTTGATCTACAATTCTCTGTAATACCCCTAACAGCACTTTAATATCTTCTGTATGCAGCCCGGTAGTCGGTTCATCCAATAGATATAGGGACCTCCCGGTACTCGACCTTAAAAGCTCCGATGCAAGTTTCACACGCTGATTCTCGCCACCGGAGAGGGTAGTGGTGGATTGCCCTAAGCGAATATACCCAAGCCCCACCTCTTCAAGAGAACGGAGTTTCCCTGCTATTGAGGGGATATTTTCAAAGAAAGCGAGAGATTGGGAGATGGTCATATTGAGGACATCATTGATATTTTTCCCTTTGTATTTAACAGCGAGGAGATCCGGCTTGTACCGCTTCCCATTGCACTCCTTGCAGGTAACATTAACAGAGGGGAGAAAGTTCATCTCTACCACTTCGACCCCTGCCCCCTTGCAGACTTCGCAACGTCCCCCTTTGACATTGAAAGAAAATTTATTGGCTTTGAACCCACGAATCTTTGCATCCGGAGTCTCCTCGAAGAGCTTCCTTATATCCCCGAAAACTCCTGTATAGGTAGCAGGGTTGCTCCTTGGGGAGCGTCCTATCGGGGATTGGTCTATTTCGATAACCTTGTCGATATTCTCAATCCCGATTATCTCCTTATATGGAAGAGGAGTATAAAGTGAACGATAAAATTTATTGCTCAGAATCGGCATAAGCGTTTCGTTAATGAGAGAGGACTTTCCGCTACCGCTGACGCCGCTTATCCCCACAAAACACCCAAGTGGAATCCGAATATTGACATTTTTCAGGTTATTCCCTGTCGCCCCTTTAATTTCTAAAAATTTTCCATTCCCGCTACGGCGAACTGAAGGGATATCTATCTTTCTTCTCCCTAATAGATAGTCTGCTGTATAACTCCCTGTGGGTGCCTTATCAGGAAAATTATAGAGTTTTGCAGGATTATCACAGAAGAGTACCTCTCCCCCCTTTTCCCCTGCGCCGGGGCCCAAATCCACCAGCCAGTCAGCATTACGAATCATCTCCTCATCATGCTCTACCACCATAACTGAATTCCCTTCATCGCGAAGTTTTTTAAGAGAATTTATAAGTTTGATATTATCCGACTGGTGTAACCCAATACTTGGCTCATCAAGTATATAGAGCACATTTACGAGTTTAGAACCTATCTGTGTGGCAAGCCTAATTCTTTGACTCTCTCCTCCGCTTAATGATTTGGTGGCTCTTCCGAGTGAGAGATATCCTAACCCTATATCGATAAGAAAACCGATTCGGTCTTTAAGTTCCTTTAAGATATCTGAGGCAATCGCTTTCTCCTTATCATTAAACTTCGTCTCTATTATGGAGACCCACTCATGAAGATCTGTTATATCGAAGGATGAGATCTCTGAAATATCCTTTCCATCTATTTTAAAACAGAGTGCATCTTTTTTAAGTCTCTTGCCGTTACAGAGGGGACATTCGCTCTCTTGAATATATCGCTCTTTTTTCTCATAAAGTGAATCACTATCATCATCTGAGAGTTCGAGACGGGAGATAAGCCCGGGGAAAGTAACCACTTCACTTAACCCGAAACTTGTTGTAATTTTTAATAGATCATCAGAGCCGTATAGAATATGACTCATCGCCTCTTCGGGAACCTCCTGTATCGGGTCATTAAGCGAAAACTCATACTTTTTCGCAATGGC
>CAYSND010000138.1:0-5104 GCA_964432305.1 uncultured Muribaculaceae bacterium
GATAGTTGGCAGAGTTAACCCCCATCATCTCCATTGCATCTATCTGTTCTGTTATTCGCATTGTGCCTATCTCAGATGCTATATTTGACCCTATTTTTCCGGCGAGAATAAGAGAAATCATGGTGGAGCAAAATTCGAGGACAAGACTCTCACGTGTAAGATAGCCGGCGTACATTTTCGGAATAAAGGGACTGCTGATATTTTTAGCAGTCTGTACGACAAGCACAGCACCTATAAACAAAGAGATAAAAGCCACAAGGGGTAAAGAGCTTACGATAAGTTTATCCGTTTCAGAAACAAATTGTTTCCAAAAAATTTTCCATTTTTCAGGCTTCTTAAAGACCTTTTTCATTAAAAGGAAATATCGCCCTATTAGGATTAATGCTTCTTTCATCGGGCAAAGATATTAAAAATCATTTTTTATTATTAATTTCGCGGCTAAATTTTATAGAATTGAAGTTTTTATATACAATAGGAATCTATATATACTCTATTTTTATTAAAATTCTATCTCCCTTTTATAAGAAAGCTTATTGGTTTTATGAGGGTAGAAAGGGGTTGCTTAATAAGATGGAGAGCGAAGTTAAAAGCACTCTTCCAATTTTATGGGTGCATTGTGCCTCAGTAGGGGAGTTTGAACAGGCAAGACCTATTATAGAGAAAATTAGGGAGCGAGGGGATAATATTAAAATTCTTCTTACTTTTTTTTCACCTTCTGGATACAACCTACGAAAAGATTATCAACATGTAGATTGGGTCTATTATTTACCATTGGACACCCTTAAAAATGCAGAAAGATTTCTAGATATAGTCAGACCGGAAAAAGCTATCTTTATAAAGTATGATTATTGGTACTATTTTTTAAGTCAATTAAAAAAACGCAATATCCCCACCTTTTTAGTCTCTGCTGTTTTTAGAAAGGAGCAAATCTTCTTTAAATGGTATGGAACTTTTTATAAAAAAATCCTCTATAATTTTACCAAACTTTTTGTCCAAGACCTCTCCTCTCTTGAGTTACTTAATTCTATAGGTATTAATGAGGTTATGGTCTGTGGAGACACCCGTTTCGATAGGGTATATGAGATAGCTAAAAACAATAATGAAGAGAATATAATAGTAAAAACTTTTGTAGATGGGATTTTTACCTGGGTTGCCGGAAGTACTTGGGAGAAAGATGAGGTGGTGATTGCTACAGCTTTAAAAAAACTTCCTAAATCTAAACTTGTGATAGCTCCTCATGAGGTAGAAGAGAATAGGATCGCAGATGTAAAGAAGAGGTTTGAAATGTGTAAGGTGGTTAAATATACCGATTACCTTAAATACGGAGATAATATTCCTGAATCTGCTCAAAAGAGATTAGTCGCGGCAGATGTGTTAATTATAGACTGTATCGGAATTCTCTCCTCTCTCTATAAATATGGGAAGTTTGCCTATATAGGTGGGGGGTTCGGGACGGGTATTCATAACATATTAGAGGCGGCTGTTTATGGTTGTCCCATCATTTTCGGCCCTAAATATAAAGAGTTTCGTGAAGCAGTTATTTTGGTTGAGGCAGGTGGAGCCAATAGTTTTTCTAAACTTAAAACCATGGTGGAAGATTTGACAAGACTTATATCCGATGAGGCTCTTTATAAGGAGGCGTCGAATACTTGTCAGCTCTTTGTAGAAGATAATTTAGGGGCGGCAGATAAGATTTTATCTAATATCTGATTTTTATAATCGTAAAAATTTTCACAATTTTTTTCCAAATCCACAATACAATCTCATCTCGGATTAACTTTATGTGTTAAAAAGAGAGAGTATGTTATGTCGAACTTATACTGCCACTTGTCTCGGTTTAGAAGTGGTTAAAATAACCGTTGAGGTTTCAGTCACTCGTGGAGTGGGCATCTTTTTAGTGGGACTCCCGGATAGTGCTGTAAGGGAATCATTATTGAGAGTAACTACAGCTTTACAAAACTATCAATATCGAATACCGGGTAAAAAGACTGTAATAAATATGGCTCCTGCCAATATTAAAAAAGAGGGGTCCGCATTTGATACAGCAATAGCTGTGGCTCTTTTAGCAGCATCGGGGCAGACTTCGTTTTTCAATTCTGATGACTTTTTAATACTTGGGGAGCTCTCTCTCGATGGTAAGCTACGAGCTATTTCTGGTGCCCTTCCAATAGCATTGCAGGCTGAGAAGATGGGGTTTAAAGCCTGTATTTTCCCATTAGAGTCAGTTTATGAGGCTAAGGAGGTGATAGGAATCGACATCTATGGTGTTTCAAATATTGCAGAGGTGGTGGACATTCTTAATGGTGAATATTATACCACTGATTTATTAATCGAGAAAGGGAGTGGAGAGGAAGAGGGTACAGTTAATATGGTAGTGGACTTTGAGGATGTTAAGGGACAAGAGTTTTCAAAAAGGGGGTTGGAAATAGCTGCCGCAGGGGGACACAATTTGGTTTTAGTGGGACCTCCCGGATCAGGGAAGAGTATGATGGCAAAATGCCTCCCCTCTATTCTTCCTCCAATGAGCAGAGCGGAGTCTTTGGAGACGAGTGCTATCTATTCGGTGGCAGGGAAATCGAATGGCAGTATAGGGTTAATGCGTGAAAGACCTTTTAGAACTCCGAATCAGACCTCTTCTGCCATTGCATTAGCAGGAGGGGGTCCAAACGCACTTCCGGGGGAACTCTCTTTGGCACATAATGGGATTCTTTTTATTGATGAGATGACACAATATTCTCAGCATCTTCTCGATTTGCTGAGGCAGCCTCTTGAAGATAGAATTATTTCAATTTCTAGAGCAAAGTACAAAGTAACTTACCCCTGTTCTTTTATGCTTATAGGATCAATGAACCCTTGTCCATGTGGGTATGCAGGGGAAGGGGATGATAAATGTAGCTGTACTCAAGGGATGATTTCGCGTTACCTTTCGAGAATTTCGGGACCACTTATGGATAGGATAGATCTCTTTGTAAGGGTAAGGGGGGTGCAGAGTAAGCAGTTAATATCTGAAAGAAAAGCCGAGAGTAGTAAGAGTATAGCAGGGCGGGTTGCTACAGCTCGTGCTATTCAAGAGAAGAGGTTTGAGGGGAGAGATATATACACAAATGCTCAAATGACTGCCAATATGCTTTCGGAGTATTGTCATCTCTACGAAAATGAGAGAAATTTTTTAGATAAGGCTATAGAGAAATATGAACTCTCAGCGAGGGCTTATAGTAGAATATTAAAAATCTCAAGAACAATAGCCGATATAAATGGAGAAAAAGAGATTACTATCTCTCATCTTTCTGAGGCTTTGCAGTACAGATTTAGGGATTTTTTGTAAATTTGAGGTCTCAAATTATAGTAACGTGAAAATCATTATTTCTGAATTAAATCAGATACATAGAGCCGCAAAAGAGTTTTTAGGGGCATTAGGGGATAATAGAATTATCGCTTTTTATGGTGAGATGGGTGCCGGTAAGACCACTTTCATTAAGGCTCTCTGCGATGTTTTGGGGGTGGAAGATATTGTAAATAGTCCTACTTTCACGATTATTAATGAGTATCGTACAGAGTCGGATGATTCCATATATCACTTTGATTTCTATAGGATTAATAAGATAGAAGAGGTGCTCGATATAGGTTTTGAAGAGTATTTGTACGGAGATGGACTTCTTCTTATGGAGTGGCCAGAAAAAATAGAACCATTACTCCCGGAGAATACTCTGAGGGTGTCAGTTAAAGTAAATGAGGATGGCTCGAGGGAGATCTGTTTGTAGATAAATAACACTAAGGTGGCTGAAATATTGGAAATAGAAGCGTTTTTATCGAAAGCCGTTAATGGTGTTCCGATTATAGATGTACGCTCCCCCTCTGAATACGCCCATGCACATCTCCCTGGTGCTATTTCAATCCCATTATTCGATGACCAAGAGAGACAAGAGGTCGGAATCCTATATAAGCAGAAGGGGAAAATAAAAGCTGTTCAGAGAGGGTTAGACTTTGTGGGGGTTAAGATGCACCCTATTACGGAGGCAGCGCTAAAACTTGCTCATCACTCTAAGGGGGAGAATAAAGGGGAGATTCTGCTTTACTGTTGGAGGGGTGGGATGCGGAGTGCATCGGTTGCTTGGCTTTTAGAGAATGTGGAGCTCAAATGCTACCTATTAGAGGGGGGATATAAGAGTTATCGCCACTATCTAATCTCCTCTTTTGAAAGACCATATCGATTAATAGTTATCGGGGGTTATACCGGCTCAGGAAAGACAGAGATTCTTCAAGAGCTACGTAGGGCAGGGGAGCAGGTACTTGATTTAGAGGGGATTGCTCACCATAAGGGATCTGCATTCGGCTCAATAGGACAGAGCTCGCAGCCCTCTTCTGAAATGTTTGAGAATCTGCTTTTTGACGAGCTTTCTAAAATGGATATTACTCGAAGGATATGGGTGGAAGATGAGAGTCGTAATGTCGGGAAGGATCTTATTCCTCAAACATTTTGGAACACCATGTTGAACTCCCCTTTGATTAAGATAGAGACACCTTATAACATAAGACTTGAAAGAGTTATGCGCGATTATGGCTGTTTCACCTCCGAAGAACTTGCTGCCTCGATTATGAAGATAGAGAAGAGACTCGGCTCTGAAAAATGCCATAAAGCATACGAAGCCTGTCTTGCTAAGGATTTAGAGTCTGCCGCAAAGATTTGTCTCGATTATTATGATAAACTCTATCAGGTGGGGCTCGATATGAGGTTTCATGATGGAAGGGAGTATCTAAGGCTCCCTATTGAGAAGATAGATGTCTGCTCTATTGTACCTGAATTATTGAAATTAACAGAAAAATTATAGTATTGTAATTATGGAAAAAGAGAGTATTAGACTAACGCAGTTTAGTCCCGGAGCAGGGTGTGGGTGTAAAATCGCCCCTAAGGAGCTGGAGGAGATTCTAAAAGGGAGTCGCTCCGAGAAGATTTTTAAGTCTCTGCTTGTGGGGAATGAGAGTAAGGATGATGCAGCGGTTTATGATATAGGAGGTGGGAGGTCTCTTATTAGCACGACCGATTTTTTCACCCCTATTGTTGATGACCCTTTTGATTTTGGGAGGATTGCAGCCACAAACGCCA
>CAYSND010000139.1:0-5085 GCA_964432305.1 uncultured Muribaculaceae bacterium
AATCACCAAAGACCTCAGGTTCTATGATAAAAACACCATCTATTTCTGTATCAATTCTTTTCATTTTTTTTAATATCTAATGGTTTGGCTGTTTGCTGATAGTGGATAAAAAGTTCTTCTGTAGCAAGCGACATTTTGGTCACTGAAAAATCCTCCCCTTTTGGAAAGACATAAAATGTATTTTTAAGTGTGCTAAGATCGATGCAGTCCCCTTTTGCCTCATCCATTGTGTAGTTATACTCAATATGGACAGAGTAGAGAGCTGACGGGGAAAGTTTAACATTAAATTCCCCCTCCCCATATTTTCCCGTTAATGAGAAGCCGTTACTATTGTGGGTTAGGGTTCCACTCCCTAAATTAATAAATCCACGTGAGTTAGGAAGCATTTTTATTCTCACCTCCCCCTCATAAAAATAACTTCCGGAGAGGACTTCTCTCCTGACATTTTCCCTCTCCCACTCATACCAAGATGGGATATGTGAGAAATAAGTCTCCCCCACTTCAGCTTTAAGTTCGCCATACTCTGTAACATGCCACTCTTTACCGCAAGCATTACATAAAAGTTGGGTCCCTTTTGAAGTCATCCGATACTCTTTCTTGCAGTGAGGACACTGATAAAGCACTTTATGAAGCCCCTCCGCCCTCTTTTTATATTTAACCCTGATTTTATTCTCTTTCTGCCACTTAAAATCGTCATACATAAAAGCCTCATTTAATCTTTTATTTAATTCTTCGGCACTTAAAGTATCAACTTCTCCTTGATTGAAAAGAAGAGACATTTTGGCGGCAGTACGAATTTTCCTGTTTTTCGGGTTATAAAATGGTTGAACAATATGATTACCCTGAGTTATTAATGTAACTACCGGGACTTTTAATAGTTTCACCAACTTCCCAAGGGAAGCTGGCAATATCGCGTTAGTACCACATAAAGAGTATCTTGCTTCAGGATAAACAGCAGCTATTTTCCCCCTCTCCATAACCTTCTGAAGATTTCTTACAAGAGAGATATCATTAGTGAACTTCCTTTTACCGATACACCCTACGCTCCTCATAAGCCACTCTCTCCCTATAAACCCATCCACCGCCACGACAAAATAGGCTTGGTGAGGGAATGTGGCGGCAGTTGCCACTTTCATATCGTAGAAAGAGTTATGATTACAGAGTAGCAGATATGGGGGCTTCACTCCCTCCATATTAATTTTTTCAATTTTTGTACGGTGTCTAAAAATAGAGGGGTAACTAATTACCCATGTTACAGGGCGGAGAAACCATCTGACACGACCGGGTTCCTTTGCCATATCAAATTTCTTGACCCCTTTAATAACAACGTCATCATTCATAAGAAAAGGTTTTAGTAGTAATAAGTTTGGTGCAAAAATACAATTATTATTTAATATCCGGTAGCTCCTCATCAAATTCCCCCAAAAGCTCTTTAATGCTCTCTTTAGAGGTAACTTTCAACCTCTCCAACTTCCGCGCAGTAGTAACAATCGACTGACGACCTGTTAATTTACTCTTCGCCTTCTCATATTCAGCCATTGTCTTATCAAAAGTCTTCCCTATCCCATCAAATATGTTCACAAAGGCACTAACTCTGGTTAATAACTCATCAGCAGTACTCATAATAATCTCCATATTTTTCTGCTGCTGCACCTGAACCCACGCTGTCTCGATAATCCTAAGCATTGCAAAGAGATTTGACTCCCCTGCTATTATTACCCTTTGATTAAACGCCTGATGCCACATTACTTTATTGTTCTGGTAAAAGAGCTGGAAAGCCCCCTCATTAGGGGTAAACATAACTACATATTCAAGGCTCTCCTTTCCTGACTGCTTGACATATTGAGAGTAATTCTTCTTAGCAAGGTCTCTGTAATGACTCTCCATGCTCTTAAGATGTAGCTTCTCTGCTTCACTCCTCTCCTCGTCACTCCCGGCATTACAATATTTAAGATATGCATCTAAACTCACCTTGGAGTCTATTACCACTGCCTTATTTTCCGGAAGGAATAATAATACATCAGGAATAAGTTTTTTATCGGTCTCTTCATGCCTTATCGGTGCTCCATCTACCCCCCTAATCATACTCTGCCGTACAAAATTCTCCCCCTCCTTCAGCCCCATATTCTCAAGAAGGGTGGTAAGAACCACCTCCCCCCAATTCCCCTGCATCTTATTGCTCCCTTTCAATGCTGAAGCAAGATTACTTGCCTCCTTACTTATGGCATTTGTCTGCTCCAACATCGATTTAATCTGCTCTTCAATAGAGGCACTATTTTTTATCGACTTCTCTTTTGAATCCTCGACAGCCTTCTTAAACTCCTCCATCTTAGTCGAAAGAGGTTCAATAATGCTCTTCATCTCCTTCTCATTATAGGAAGAGAGATCCTTCGATTTCTCCTCCAAAAGTTTGTTTGCAGACTCCTTGAAAACCAATTTCAATGCCTCCACCTGCTCCTTCAGGTGCTTCTCCGACTGCTCCCTTGCATCCTTGAGTTGTTTTTCGTATTGTTCTCTATTCTCCTTAACTTGTTTTTCGGAACTCTCCTTGTTCTCACTAAGGGCAATACCAAGGAACTCCGCCTCCTTTTTCGTGGAAGCTACCTCCGAAATTAACTCATTGTTCTTAGTTTCAAGCATTTTTATCTCAAGTTCCTTCGCATGCACCCTTTTCGAGGTAAAAACCCACCCCACAATGCCTCCAACGAGCAAAGCTGTTATTGCAATTAAAAAATAAACCATAATAATAATCTGAAAATTTTTATAAATATCAGAAAAATAATTTGATTTTCTATCTTTGTAGATAAAATATTATAAAATTATGGCGCAAAAACCCTCCATACCTAAGGGAACCAGAGATTTCGGTCCGGCAGAAATGGTTAGTAGAAATTACATTTTCGATACTATTCGTACTGTTTTTCATAAATACGGCTACGCCCCTATTGAGACTCCGGCTATGGAAAACCTGACCACCCTTCTCGGAAAATATGGTGAAGAGGGAGATCGCCTGCTTTTTAAGATATTGAACTCCGGGGATGCCTTTTCGGGGATAGATTTTGAAACTTCTCCTATAAATAGCAATGCTCTCTCTCTACAGGTCTGTGAGAAAGGGCTTCGTTATGACTTAACAGTCCCTTTTGCCCGTTTCGTGGTTCAACACCGCAATGAGTTAGTTTTTCCTTTTAAAAGATATCAAATCCAACCTGTTTGGCGTGCAGACCGTCCACAGAAAGGTCGCTACCGCGAATTTTATCAGTGTGATGTGGATGTTATCGGGAGCGATTCACTTCTAAATGAGTTAGAGCTTGTACAGATAGTACACGATGTTTTTCATCACCTTGGAATCGCTGTATGCCTAAAAATCAATAACAGAAAGGTCTTGACGGCATTAGCCGAAATTTCAGGACATCCCGATAAACTTATTGATATTACTGTTGCAATAGATAAAATAGACAAAATAGGGCTCGATGCTGTAAAAGAAGAACTTACAGAGCGAGGGCTTGACCATAAAAGTATCTCCATAATAGAGCCTATACTGCTACTTTCAGGGAGCAACGAAGAGAAGATAGCAGCAATGCGTCCACTACTTGCCTCATCAGAGATAGGGGTACGCGGACTAAACGAACTCGAAGAGCTCTTCTCCCTAATTAATTCCGCCGGAATTTTAGCTGACAGCAATATTAATGTCGAGATAGATCTCTCTCTTGCTCGTGGACTCAACTATTACACAGGGACTATATTTGAAGTAAAAGCCTCTGACTTTGCCATAGGAAGCATCTGTGGAGGTGGCAGATATGACGACCTCACAGGGATATTCGGACTTCCCGATACCTCAGGTGTCGGAATCTCTTTCGGAGCGGACAGGATATATGATGTACTCGCCGGACTTGATAAGTTTCCAAAAGAGGCGATTGCCGGAACTACTATTCTGTTTGGGAACATGGGTGCCGAGTCGGTTAAATACCTAATCCCGATAGCCACTCGTTTTAGAGAGTGTGGAGTTCCGGTAGAAATTTATCCCGATGATGTTAAACTTAGAAAACAGTTTGAATACGCCGATAAAAAATCGATAAAATACTTGATTCTGGCAGGTGAGAACGAAATTTCCAAAAAAACAGTTACCTTAAAAAATCTCATTTCAGGGGAGCAAAAAGAGTTGGAAATAAAAGAAATTTTGGATAATCCGGAAAAAAGCATTATATTTGCAGTCCTTTCAACAAAAGATTAATACCAATAAGAAATATATCGCGGAGTAGAGCAGTTGGTAGCTCGTCGGGCTCATAACCCGGAGGTCGCAGGTTCGAGTCCTGTCTCCGCTACAAACGAGGGCATAAGCATCCTAAAAAGATGCATATGCCTTTTTTTTATTAATTATTAATAGATTTGAGAGATGGAAAACTTAAAAGAAGTAGAGATGAAGATAATTACCATCAGAGAACAAAAGGTAATTATGGATAGCGATGTAGCTATGCTATATGGTGTGGAGACAATGAGAGTAAACGAAGCTGTAAAAAACAACCCTGATAAGTTTCCAGAGGGTTACATATTGCAATTATCACAGGAGGAAAAAAAAGAGGTTATCGAAATTTTCGATAACCCTAAAATCAAATTTTCTCCGTCACTACCCAAAGCCTTTACAGAGAAAGGGCTATACATGTTAGCCACAATTCTTAAAAGCCCAAAGGCAACAGAGACAACCATCACTATAATCGAGACATTTTCCAAGATAAGGGAATTATCCCGCACAATAGGTGAACTCTCTGAATCCCCCGATGAATTTACACAAAAAAAACTTATGCAGAAAAGTGGGGGTATTATTGCAGATATATTCGGTGACGATCTACATAATTCAAGCACTGAGACAGAAATCTAACTGAATTTTGCAGTTCTAAAGGTAAAGCATAAAATTAAGAGGAATAAATAACTACTTCAATGCCTCTTTAATAGCGGCAGCGGCTTTACGACCTGCCCCCATTGCAAGAATAACTGTCGCGGCACCTGTAACGGCATCCCCTCCGGCATAGACCATCGGACGAGAAGTAGCTCCTGATTCATCAGCCACTATCCCTCCCCATTTAGTCGTTT
>CAYSND010000140.1:0-4963 GCA_964432305.1 uncultured Muribaculaceae bacterium
AGAATCGACTCTGAAGACCAAAATAATGTTGTTGGGGAGATTCAGGTCAGAGGGGAGAATGTAATGTTAGGTTATTATAAGAATGAAGAGGCGACTAAGGCAGCTTTTACTGAGGACGGATGGATGAGGACAGGGGATTTGGGGATAGTGGATCCGAAAGGAAATATCTTTATCAGGGGACGCAGTAAAAACCTTATACTCGGCTCTAATGGGCAAAACATTTACCCCGAGGAGATAGAGGATAAACTTAATAGCCAACCATATATTGTAGAGTCAATAGTGGTCGAAAGAGATAAGAAGATAGTGGCTCTCGTCTTCCCTGATTTAGATAGAGTTTCACAAGAGTCTTTAGATGATATGAATCTTGCACAGGTAATGGAGGAGAATCGTCTGAAATTAAATCTTCTTCTCCCTAATTACAGCAAGATTTCCAAAATAGAGGTCAAGAAGGAGGCTTTTGAAAAGACCCCTAAACGGAGTATTAAAAGGTTCCTTTATAAATAACCCCCTATCTTCGTTGGTAAGGTTTCAATCTCTCCCCCTGCAAACGAGGGAGTACACCGCTATTTACAAGTGAATCAATCGAAAACTCCTCCCTTGGAAGGAGTCTTCTCATCCTTTCAATCCCCTTTGCAGCATAAGGTCCAATATAGGGGTGGGCTACCAATGAATCATAAGGGAGCGTATAAAGGTCAATCCTTTTAATGAGCGAAGAATCAATATAAACCCTCTCCACAAAACCTTCAAACTTCGTGGAATCTATCCCTTTAATATCGAGTAACTGCTCCACAGAGGCATAGGAGCCCCCTAACTTCTCTCGGAACTCCATAATTCTTTTTGCATAATAAGGACCAATACCTCTCAAGGAGACCAATGCAGCACTATCCGCAGCATTGAGTTCTATTGGAACCTCCCACCAAGGGAGCACCTGTTCCCTCTTCGAGGAGTTGTTTTTCCCCTTTTTCTTCCCCTCCTGCAAAGAGTTCCCTTGCACAGAAGCAGGTTCCGAGGAGTTGCCTCCATTTGAGAGCAGAGGTTCACCATAAGCAGCTACACTCAAAGCAGCAGCATTGACCCTCCTTTTTTCTACGATCTTAAAAGCAAAAAATAAAAATTGAATAAACAGCAGTATAAAAACGAGAATGATAATCCCTGTTGCTGTTCGGCTATGTGTTTTCTCTTTTTCCCACATAATCTCTCCCCTCCACGATTAAAACTATTTCGCCTTTCGGCTCATTTAATGAATACCAATCAAAAAGTTGTTTGAGGGTGCCTCGACGCGTCTCCTCAAACTTTTTACTTATCTCCCTTGAAACGGAAGCCCGTCGCTCCTCTCCGAAAAAGAGCATCATCTGCTCTATTGTCTTAACCAAACGAAAAGGAGATTCATAGAAAATCATTGTCCTTCCCTCCTCGGAAAGGGTCCTGAAAAGTGTCTGCCTCCCCTTTTTTATTGGGAGGAAACCCTCAAATACGAACCTGTCGCAGGGGAACCCGGAGGAGACAAGTGCAGGTACAAAGGCAGTTGCCCCCGGAAGGGTCTCCACCTCCACACCGTTCTCAATACAAGTGCGGACCAACAAGAAACCGGGGTCTGAAATTCCCGGAGTCCCTGCATCCGAAATCAGGGCAGCACTCTGCCCGGAAAGAAGCCTCTCGCTAATAGCAGAGACGCTCTTATGCTCATTGAACTTATGATGTGAAATACAATGTGTCGAGATTTCGTACTTTTTCAAAAGCACCGAACTCGTACGGGTATCCTCTGCAAAAATCACATCCACCTCCTTCAAAACCCTAATGGCTCTTAAAGTTATATCTTCAAGATTGCCTATTGGTGTCGGTACTATAAAAAGCTTTCCCATCTTAATCCCTACATTTTCTTCTGATTATCATATAAAATCTGTAAACCATCTCCGATTTTTCATCCCAATGGGGGAAAGCAGCACGCAGATAATTTACAATCTCATTTAGAGAGTTATATTCATTAACCCTCTCCATAGTGAGATCAAACTGCTCCTCATCATCCGAGAAGAGCTCCCTTATAAATAAGAATCTATCATTCAGTGGCATAGCTTTCTCAATTATATCGACAGCCGGTCCGGGGATATCAGTCATCCAGTCCGGATCCTTTTTTTCGTTATACTCTGAGAAAATACTTTTACCCGACTCAAAAAGATCACCCAAAACAGCTTTCTCCTTTATTGTGGACTTGGTCTCTTTTACAATAAAAAAAGGCTCATCATCCAAAGTAATCTCCACCTGCTTTTGAGGTTCAGGGAGGGGTTCTGGAATGGGTTCAGGAAGTGGTTCTGGAACTATCTCCTCCACGGGTTCAGGATATAACTCTATCAGGGGTTCATCTTGTAGTGGTGGGGTAGTCTCTCTCTCCTCAATTGGGTGGTAACCCTTTACCGCACCCTTCTCCACTTTTTCGGAAAGCTCTGCAATGCTCCGTTTTAATCCCTCTATCTCCTCTCTTTGGGACAAAAGCTCTCTCTCTAACAAAGCAGTCAATCTCTCCACTGTCTCTTTTATTTCCGAAATTCTATTTTCCATAGATGATTTTATTAATAAATTAGTAACTTTGTAAACCAAAACTTCTTCATACAAAAATAGAGAAATGTTTTTAGAAAACGCAAAAAAATCGGGTTGGATTGAGGTCATTTGTGGCTCAATGTTTTCGGGTAAGACAGAGGAGCTTATCAGACGACTACGCAGAGCACAGTTTGCCAATCTTAAAGTAGAAATATTTAAGCCTATTATAGATGTAAGATACTCGGAAGAGGAGGTAGTCTCACACAATTCCAACAGTATCATCTCCACCCCTGTCGATTCGTCAAGTAATATTCTCCTCCTAACCGGTGATGTGGATGTGGTGGGAATAGATGAAGCCCAATTCTTTGATGAGAATATAGTTAATGTTTGTCAGCAACTTGCAAATCAAGGTATTAGAGTGATAGTAGCAGGTCTTGATATGGATTATCTCGGGAAACCTTTTGGTCCTATGCCTGCCCTTATGGCTGTCGCCGAACATTTAGATAAAGTCCATGCAATATGTGTCAGATGCGGAGATCCTGCCCAACATTCACATAGGCTTTCAAAAAACAACAGATTAGTAGTTTTAGGAGAGAAAGATAGTTACGAACCTCTCTGCAGACACTGCTTTAATCAGGTCTTAAAAGAGGAGGAGTTATAGGTCTCCCTTTTTAGTTACCAATATCTTATCAATTCTCGCTCCGTCCATATCTACCACCTCGAATATAAATGAGTGCCACTCAACGGTCTCACCTACTTGTGGTATATGCTCCATAAGTTCAAGAATAAGTCCCCCTATGGTATTGAAATCATACTCACTATATAAATCCTCTTCTTCGAAATGCTCCAAGAAGTCATAAAAAGGGGTCTGGCCATCCACGAGCCACCCTCCATTATCTTTTCTCTCTACGATATCAGGTTCCTCCTCAGGATCATCTATTGCCCCGATAAGTCCTTCGAGTATATCCTTATGGGTAACTATCCCCTGAAATACTCCAAACTCATCGCAAATAAGCCCATAACCTATCTGCTTTTTCCTCATCTGTTCGAGCACCTTATAAACATCCATATATTCGTGGAAATAATGAGCAGGAGTAATAATTTGCGAGATATGAAAATCCTCGCTCTCTAATTTGCCGAAAAGATCTTTAAGGAAGACCACCCCTATAATCTCATCTAAGCTCCCTGCTCCCACGGGATAAACCTCATAAAGGTTCTCTTTTACTATCTCATTGACCTTCTCATTGCTCATATCTTTATCAATCCAGACCACATCCCCCCTATTGGTCATGATAGACTCAATTTTCATATCTCCAAGGACGAATACCCTCTCCACTATATCCTGCTCCACCTCTTGAACAGAACCATCCTCAGTCCCCTCTGCGATGATTGATTTTATCTCCTCCTCAGTTACCTTTGCCTCCTGATTGTTCACATTGAAGAGTTTTAAAATCCCCCTTGTGGTCTTGGAGAGGATCCAAACAAATGGGGAGGCAATCCATGACAATAGGATCATTGGTTTAGAGACCACTTTTCCGATCTTCTCTGCTGCACTCATCCCTATCCTCTTAGGAACAAGTTCTCCGAAGACAATGGAGACAAATGTCACCGTAATAACAATGATTGTCTGGGCTAAAGGGTGGGCAACGGATTGTTTTACCCCCCAATTTTGCAAAATTGCCGAGAAGTCATCTGAAAGTGCCGCTCCGGAATACAATCCGGTAAGAATCCCGATTAAAGTAATCCCAATCTGAACTGTGGATAGAAATTTATCCGGTTTCTCGATTAGTCTAAGGGCAGATTTTGCAGTTCCACTCCCTTTCTTGGCATCGAGGGTAAGTGATGATTTTCTTGCACTGATAAGAGCTATTTCACTCATTGAGAAAAGCCCGTTCAGAAATATTAGAAAAATAATTATTAATATATCCATGATTGCATTGTAACTGCAAATTTATACATTTTTCTCTCGGGATTGCAAATATGTTTGAAGAATGACTGAAAGTATTATAAGAAAGAGCCCTAAATAGAAGTAAATAGAGAGCTCACGAGCCTCTCCAAAGAAGATAAAAGCTATTATTATGCTATAAATGGGCTCGAAGTTAAATGTCAGATTAACAGTAAAGGCTCTAATTTGTTTTAATACTTGTATTTGGAAGATAAAAGGGATGACCGTACATAATGAGGCGAGGATTAAAAGTGATGTAATATCAATCCAATTTACAGAGAATTTGACTATCGGAGCAAACTGCATATAGAGTGGGATAAGGGCTAAAAGGGTTATACTCCCACCCACCATTTCATAGAAAAAGAGATTTGTGGGGGAGCAGGTATTCCCGAACTTTTTGTTATAAACCCCGAAAACTGCCGCAAGTGCTGCCGATGCCGTCCCCATCATTATTCCGACCCTGTATTGTGTGTCAAAAGAGAA
>CAYSND010000141.1:0-4960 GCA_964432305.1 uncultured Muribaculaceae bacterium
TTTCAAACCAATTGGCTCTGATATTAGTAGAATAGACCATACGATTGATTTTCTTGGGGGAGAATCGCTCTGCCTGGTCATAGTTTGCGGAAGTAACAGGGGTCTGCTGTGCCAAAAGCGCAGAGAAGCCTATTAAAGCTAAAGTCAGTGTAAGGAAAAATTGTTTTCTCATATTAATTATTTTTTATAATTATTTCTTCCATTCGCCTACCTCCATATCATAGATTTTACCGTCATCTATTTTAAATCTAACGGCAGTTCTTACGACATGAAACCCATAAGTGCCTGCGGCTCCCGGGTTTATGGTAAGCATGTTATATTTAGGGTCGTTTATTACTTTTAGTATATGTGAGTGTCCACACACAAATATATCGGGTCTATGTGCCTCAATAAGCTGAAGTGCCTTATTGTCATATCTCCCGGGGTATCCTCCTATGTGCATCATTAGTACCTTTTTCCCACCACACTCAAAACATTGTATGTATGGATGAATGGAGCGAATAGATGTTCCATCGCAATTTCCATAAACCCCTTTTAATGGTTTTAGGGAAGCGATCGCCTCAGATGTCGCAAGGTCGCCGAAATCTCCGGCGTGCCATATTTCATCTACCGGTTTGAAAAATCCACTTAATTTTTCATCAAAACAACAATGGGTATCGGACAATAATCCTATATATGGCATAAATGTAAATTATAATTTAATTATAATCTTCTTTCGATAGAGCCACATTGCCATAAGGGTGAATATGGTAACATATATCAGGGCGTAAAAAAGTGAGGCATATTCATTATCCCCACCAAATATTGGCATACAGCAGTTTCCATAAAACCACTTAGCGGCAGTCATTGTCTTATTGACCACTACTCCATCTTGCATGGTTTCATAACTCCATTTGATTACTCTTCCGAAAAGTTTGGCAAAAACAGCCGCCATAACAAAGGCAAAGAGGGGGTTCATCCCCATTGCCTTAAATGGAGTAAATACCTTTTCCTTCCCTTTTATATCTATAAAATAGATGAAGAGAGCGAGCATCAGAATACTCCACCCCCCCGCATAGAAGACATAAGAGGCACTCCAAAGGGGTTTGTTAATGGGAATCCAAATGCTAAGAAGAGATCCCACCCCAAGACTTATAAGCCCATAAGTGTAAATCTTAGCCACTGCGTCTATTTTACTATCGGTCTTTCTGATTAATTGTCCTATAAGGTAACCAAGAAGAACAGTTCCGGCACCGGAGAGGGTGCCAAGTACTCCTTCCGGGTCAAATGGGATACCGAATCCTCTATAAACATGCCCTTCTCCAAAGAGAGCAATATCTATTTTGCTTGTAATATTCCCTGCCAAGGTACTCCACTCTGCTCCTCCGAATACCCTGAGTATTAGCAGATGGAGTGCAAGGAGTGAAACCAATGCAATCCCAATTTTCTTAGGTTTTTGGAGCCAAAGGGCAATAATACCCCCCAAAATATAGCACAATGCAATTCTTTGGAGCACTCCCATAATTCGGATATGTTTCAAGTACTCAAGGTAGTTCTCCCCAAATGAGAGCTCAGGCTGCAACGAAGTGGGGTAGAAAGGAAATGCATTGAGTCCTAACCCTACTAAGAAGATAAGTACCCCCCTTTTTATCAATTTTTTCAGGGAAGTAGAGTTAAGTCCATCATTGTACTTAGCAAAAGAGAAAGCCATTGCAGCCCCTACGCAAAATAGGAAGAAGGGGAAAACGAGATCGGTGGGGGTGCAACCATTCCAAGCAGCGTGTCTCAGAGGGGGAAATATATGCCCCCAAGAGCCGGGATTATTTACGAGAATCATCCCTGCAACTGTCATCCCGCGAAGGACATCCAGTGCTACATATCTATTAGTTTTAGGCGTATCCATATTGCAAAGATAAAAATTCTTATTATATTGCATTCCAAAATTTACATCAATGAATAGAATTAAAAATAGTTTTTTAGCGTTATCTTTATTCTTACTCTCTTTGGGGGTTTACGGACAAGATTATTATCGGGAGTTTAGGGGGATGGACTCCCTCCCTAACATCTCTAAATTAGTTTACAACTCTCCCTCAGCTGTTCAATGGTTAGATAATGAACAGATAGCGTATATGGTTTACACCCCTTCGGGGAAGGCATTTTATAGGGCAAATGTGGCATCAGGTGCGATCGTCTCCTCTTCCGAAGAGCCTGTTAAAACTATCGACAATAAAAAAGAGGGGAAACCCCTCTCTCTCTTCTCTCCAGATGGTACAGTTGAGGCATTTATTAAGGATTGTAATGTCTGGGTAAGACTCTCTAATAAAGAGGTTAAGCAGTTAAGTTTTGACGGGAGTGAGAATCTCTGTTACCAGGGTTTATCATGGTCTCCTGACTCCAAGAAAATAGCGGCCATTCAGGCTCAAAAAGCTGGTATGAGACGTATCCCATTAATAGAGTCTTCGCCAAAGGAGCAGAAACAGCCTATTCTCCAATGGCGTGATTATTATAAGCCGGGGGATATGATCCCTACTTATAGACCTGCACTCTTTGATGTGGTGAGTATGAAACAGATAGAGATAGATGCAAAACCTTTTGAAAACCAATATTATCTCTATCTCGATAAATGGAGTGGTGATTCCAAAGCCTTTTTCTTTCTCTTTAATAAGAGGGGACATCAGACATTCCAACTCGTCAGGGCAGATGCATCCAATGGTAGTACCACTGTCGTAGCAGATGAGACCTTTCCGACATTTGTCCATTATTATCGCTGTTATTGGAATTTTATTAAAAATGATACAGAGATTATCTGGTCATCTGAACGAGATGGTTGGAGACACCTCTATTTAATGGATGCCGTTACTGGTAAGACACTTAAACAGCTTACCAAAGGGGAGTGGATAGTTCAACAAGTGGTGGATGTAAATGAAAAAGAGGGGTATATACTCTTTATGGGGAATGGTAAGAACAGGGGCGAGGATCCTTATAATAAACATTACTATAGGATGTCTCTTGATGGGAAAGGGTTAATCGACTTAACCCCTGAAGCAGCAAATCATAAAGTGGTTTTTTCCCCTGATAAGAGATATTTTGTGGATACATATTCTCGTCCCGACCTTCCTCCTGCTACTGTTGTCCGTTCTGTGGCAGATGGCAAGGCTCTATTAGATCTCGGTACCTCTGATGTTTCGGCACTAATGCAGACAGGGTGGACTATGCCTGAGGTCTTCTTTGCAAAAGGGAGAGATGGAAAGACAGATATATGGGGGACTATTTTCCGCCCATCTAAATTTGATCCTTCACGTAAATACCCCGTGGTAGAGTATATCTATGCAGGACCTCATGACGCCCATGTGGTTAAAGATTTCTTGGCATATATCCGTTTCCAAAAACTGCTTGAGTCAGGATTTATTGTTGTAACAATAGACGGAATGGGGACGGCAAATAGGTCTAAGACATTCCATGATGTCTGTTGGAGGAATATTAAAGATGCAGGGTTCCCCGACAGGAAACTCTGGATAAAGAGTGCAGCAGAAAAATACCCTTATATGGATATAAACCGTGGTGTCGGTATTTATGGTTATTCCGCAGGGGGGCAGAATGCTATGGCGGCACTCCTTTTCCACCCTGAATTTTATAAATATGCTGTTGCCCTCTGTGGATGTCATGATAACCGCATGGATAAAATTTGGTGGAATGAACAATGGATGGGGTACCCTTTAGGCCCCTGGTACTCTGAAAGTTCTAATGTGGACAATGCTCACCTTCTTCAAGGTAAGCTCCTTTTGATAAATGGAGAACTTGATGACAATGTCGATCCTACCTCCACTCTCCAAGTGGTGGATGCCCTCATTAAAGCCGACAAACCTTTTGAGCAGCTCTATCTCCCCGGTCATGGACATAGTCTCGGAAGCGACTATATTACCCACCGCGTCTTTGATTTTTTTGTTAGAAATATGAGGTAAATTTATAATTGTTATGGAAATATTTTATTCAAAAAAGATAAAAGGGGATAAGATAACCCTTTCGACTGAGGAATCTGCGCATTGTGTGAGAGTCTTGAGGTATGCAAAAGGGGATTCGGTAATGGTGAGTGGTGGGGATGGAAATCTTTACAGATGCCTGCTTGAAAAGGATTCCCCTGTTGCTGCAGAACTTCAAATCGTTAAAATAGAGGGGGAGTTCGGAGGACACAACTATTTTCTTCATGTTGCGGTTGCCCCTACTAAAAACAATGAGAGGTTTGAGTGGTTCCTTGAAAAGGCAACAGAGATAGGGGTAGATGAGATAACTCCCTTACTTTGTGATCACTCAGAGCGAAAAGTGGTCAAAGAGGAGAGGATGGAGCGGGTGGTGCTTGCTGCAGCCAAACAGTCCCTGAAAGGGTTTGTCCCAAAAGTTCACCCTTTAACAGCATTCAAGGAGTTTATTTCCGGCACTGCACATTTTGAAGGGAAGAGGCTAATTGCTTATTGTGATAGAACTCTTATTGACTCCGAAGGGGTCGCAGTACCGAGAGTTCCAATTATGACTGCGCTGAAATCGGGTCTCCCCGGAGAGGGAACTGCCTCTAAAGCAATGATTTTAATAGGACCCGAAGGGGATTTTTCGAGAGAGGAGGTGCAAATTGCTGTCAATGCAGGGTTTGTTCCAATATCTTTTGGAGAGTCACGTCTCCGCACAGAGACTGCTGCACTTTTAGCAGTCTCCTCGCTCTATCTTGCTTCGCAATAGGTTCCTATTCCCTAATAACTTGTACTTCGGAGTGGAGTCCTAACTTAATTATGGAGGAGGGTTCCCCTGTGGCACCCTCTTCATAAATTGGGTCTGCTACCCATTCTGCGGCTTTTAGAATTTCACCGGAAATCTCTTCATAACAGGTAGGGGCTTCCTCCCCTGAAATGTTTGCGGAGGTAGAGACAATTGGTTTTTTGAACTTCTTAATTAGCTCGATACAAAACTCGTTTTTCGGTATTCTGATCGC
>CAYSND010000142.1:0-4914 GCA_964432305.1 uncultured Muribaculaceae bacterium
CCCTTCATTCCGAAAAATTCGCGAACTAAATCTTGACGCTCTGCGGGGCAGGAGAGGATTGAGGGTGAAGGTGTGGCGGGAGAGGTCGCGGGGTGTGTGGCGGTGGTGACCATGGGAGGTGTGGCGGGAGAGATCACGGAGGGCGTGGCGGTGGAGTTCACTTTGGGTGTAGCGGTAGAGGGTGTGGGGTGAGTGGCGGTGGAGGTAGTGGGGGTAGGGAGACGCCTCTGGAGGAGAAAGCGGTCGGCATATTTAAATGCCAGCTCTATATCGTGAGTGGAGAGGAGTACTGCTTTGTTTTGGGTGTGGGCAAGTTTGGAGAGGAGTTTTATGGTCTCGATTCGACTAACCACATCGAGAAAAGCGGTCGGTTCATCGAGAATAATTATGGGGCACTGCTGGGCAAGAGCCTTTGCAATCATTGCCCTCTGTCGCTCTCCGTCACTTAATTCCGAAACATAACTATTGGCTTTATCTCATATGCCGACACTCTCCATCGAGGCAGATATAATTTCGTCGTCCTCTCTCTTTAATCTTCCCATAAAATCGGTATATGGATACCTCCCCAATGAGACCAAATCATAAACAGAGATACCACCGGCACCTATTTTTTCGGTAAGAACCACCCCTATCTCCAGGGCAAGCTCACTCATTGAGTAGTCAGAGAGAGCCCTCCCTTTTAGCGAGATCTCCCCTGCCAACTGCGACTGAAAACCGCATAGGGTTTTAATTAAGGTAGACTTTCCACACCCGTTAAGACCAAGCAGAGCTACTAACTCCCCACAGTGTAACTCAAAATCTATCCCTGCTCCGATAACCTTCTCCTTCCCACCTCTAAGACGGTACCCTATCTTTAACCCCTTGGTCTCTATAATCGCTGTGTTACTCATCTTTAATTAAAATATTGAAGGTTCTTACGATTTAAGATGACATAGATTATTATTGGGGCACCAATAATCGGGGTGATAGCATTTAGTGGGATAACAGTATTGCTTCCCGGAAAAACTGTCAGCATATTGCAGAGCAATGCCACGCACCCACCCGAAAAGAGGGTGACAGGGAGCAACTGACGGTGATTCGAGTTTCCGAGAAGGAGCCTCGCTATATGAGGCACCGCAAGTCCTATAAAAGAGATGGGTCCGCAAAAAGCAGTTACCACTGCGGTTAAAACTCCTGTGCATAGGAGGATAAAAACCCGCACCCTTTTAACATTGACCCCAAGACTTGAGGCGTAAGACTCCCCTAACAGCAGAGCATTAAGGGGTTTGATAAGGATAAGCGAGAAGAGGAGACCTAAAAGGGAGAAGAAGATAAAAAACGGGAGCTTCTCTGCCGAGACAGAGGAGAAGTCCCCCATCCCCCACATAACGAATTGGTGTACCTTATCCGCGGCAGCATTGAAATTCAAGATGGTGATAACCGAAGAGGCGAGGTACCCTATCATAATACCGATGATAAGAAGCATCACATTGTTCTTAACCCTTTTGGAAAAGAGAATCAAAATGAGAAGAATCATCGAAGCCCCTAAAAATGCAGCCACCACAGTGGCAATATACCCACCGAAGCCGAACCCTAAACTCCCTCCGAAGTAGAGCATCACGATCGCTACTCCGAGGTTAGCCCCATCGCTTATTCCGAGTATTGAGGGACCCGCAAGGGGGTTTCTAAAAAGAGTCTGCAAAAGGAGTCCGCTGACGGCAAGTGAAGCTCCTGCAAGGAGAGCAGCCACTGTTTGAGGGAGTCTGGAACGAAGGACAATATGGTTCCATGCTTCATTGTCAGAACCTGCTCCAAAAAAAATCCCCCACACATCCCCGAAGGGGATTTTCACCGCTCCCCAGAAGAGATTTGCCAAGAAAAGCAACACCAATAATAGTGCAAGCAGAATATATGTCAAGGTGTGCTTTTTCATCTTCTGCGGTAAATTAAAGCTCCGCTATCTTCAATATCCCTCCGAAAGGGATCTGAGAGGAAAGAGCCTCCTCAGGTTTAATCATTCCATAGAAGACCTTCACACAAGCAATTACCCCTCCGTGAGTGAATACTGCTACCTTTTTATAACTCTTTTCCCTTAACTCGTGAATAAAATCGGAGACTCTCTCAAACTGGTCACTAAAAGACTCCCCTCCGGGGATACGAATAGAGAGATAATCATCATACCAATCCCTTAAAAGAGGGTCGTTTATCTCCCCAAGTTTCTTCATCTCCCAATCCCCGAAATTAAGTTCCAATATCCTTTTATCCACCTCAGCATGAGAGAAACCACAATAATCTGCAAGTTTTCTACATCTGCTCAATGGAGAAACATAAGAATAATCAAATTCAATAGTATCAAGCTCCTGCTTAACCACCTCCGCTTCAGATTCAAAACTCTCTTTCAAGAGAACATCTGTCTGTCCATAAACAGTTCCGCTCTCAACATCGACCGCCGTATGGCGAATAAAATAAACTTCCATATAATTTATGTTTTAGCAGGGGCAAAGATAATAAAAAGAGAGGTTTTCTTCCTATCTTCGCAGAACAAAACGACTAAAAACCATGAAACGATTATTATTAATCCTCTCTGCACTCTCCGTTATTATCGGATGTCAGACCAAAAAAACAGATTTTGAAATGTCAAATATCTCAGAAAAAACCATCGCCTCCACCATCGTTGCCATTGCCGAAAAGACTCCTGAGGCTGAAATCAAGCTTATGGCAAAAGGGGTTAAACAGACGGCTGCTCTTTGGAGAGCATCTGATGGTACCGAGAAGGAGTTTACCAACTTCTGTACCGAGAACTATAAAAATTCCCCTGAAAGTCGCCGCGAACTTTTCGACAAACTCTCAGTAGCATTCGAACAGATTTTCGGAACAGCTAACCAACTCTCCGTTCTTCTTAAAAAGCCTGTTCAGTTAAAGGGAGGAGAACTTACCGAAATTGACTATATCCTCGGCAACTATGACCCCTCTTCACACACCTCTGACGACCTTTTTGTCAATAAAATCGCCTTTATCACCACTCTTAACTTCCCTAACTACACCTTAGCCGAAAAGAATGAACTCGGTAAAGAGTGGACACGCCTCGAATGGGCTTACGCAAGAATGGGGGATCTCTTTGAAAACCGCATCCCTGCCCCTCTAAAACAGGAGCTCTCTGAGGTTTACGGTAATGCCGATAACTATATTGCTGCATACAATATCCAGATGGGACACCTATTAAACGATAAGGGGGAGAGACTTTTCCCTGCCGAAATGTCCCTTCTTTCGCATTGGAACTTACGTGACGAGATAAAATCGAACTACGCAAATGTCCCTAATGCCAACGAAAAACAGGAGATGATATATAAGGTAATGGAGCATATTGTTCTACAGACCATCCCTAAAGAGGTAATCAATAACCCAGAATATGACTGGGCACCTTACTCAAATCTCTGCTACAAAGAGGGAAAAGAGGTCTCTCTTAAACCCGAAGGGTCTGAACGTTATCGTCAGCTTTTGGCTAACTTCCAAATCGAGAAAAAACTCGACCCGTTTAATCCTCAACTCCCTACCGGTATTTTAAGAAACTTCGAAGGGGGGATGGAGGTTTCGGCTGAGGAGATAGAGGAGCTATTCGTAACTCTGATATCAAGTCCTGAAGTTAAGGAGGTAGGAAAGCTTATCGAATCACGTCTTGGTCGCCCTCTCCGCCCTTACGATATCTGGTATGATGGTTTTAAGAGTCGTTCAAATATCTCGGAAGATGCCCTTACTGCTAAGACCAAGGCTCTCTACCCCAATACCGCCTCATTTGAAAAAGATATGCCCCGTATGCTTCGCAATATGGGATTTTCCACACAAGATGCAGATGATATCAGCAGCAAGATAGTCGTGGAGGATGCAAGAGGCTCGGGACATGCCTGGGGAGCTGTCGGGAGATGGGAACCTGCACGTCTCCGTACTCGCCTAATCCCCGGAGGGATGGACTATAAAGGGTACAATATAGCTGTTCATGAGTTCGGACACAATGTCGAGCAGACTTTAAGTCTCTATTACATGGATCACTACATGCTTCAAGGGGTTCCTAATACCGCTTTCACAGAGGCGCTTGCGTTTGTTTTCCAAAAAAGGGATTTACAGCTTTTAGGATATACACCTGCTCCCAAAACTCCCTCTTCAAAAGATTTAACCCCTGAAGAGAATACCACTCTCGATATATTCTGGGGCTCTTATGAGATAATGGGGGTCTCTCTTGTCGATATGTACTCCTGGAGATGGATGTATGAACACCCCAATGCCACCCCCGAAGAGCTTAGAGATGAAGTAGTAAAAATAGCGCGTGATGTCTGGAACAGATACTATGCCCCTATTCTCGGTACCCCCGACTCCCCTCTACTTGCTATCTATTCCCACATGATTAACTCCCCGATGTATCTCCCGAACTACCCTTATGGACATATTATAGAGTTTCAGTTAGAGGAGCACTTCGCCACATTAAAGTCGGAGAAGGAGTTTGCAAATGAGATAAAAAGGGTCTTTACACTCGGTACCTTAACCCCGAATATCTGGATGCAAGAAGCTGTAGGTAGCCCTGTCTCCACCGAGCCATTAATAAAGGCAGTAAGTAAAATATTGTCCAAATAGAAAAAAGGGGGAGCAAATTGCTCCCCCCTTTGTTTTCAGACTATTTAATATCGATTACTTTCTCTTTAAGAAGAGTAGGATGATTCTCATTCTTAGGGATTACTATATTTAATACCCCGTTCTCCATCTTCGCTTCGATATGATCTCTTTTAATCTCATCCGGAAGCAGAAGCACCTGTTCGCATTGTGAATAAGAAAACTCTCTTCTAAGATATTTTTCTCTTTTGCTCTCATCCACTTTCTCTTCCCTCTTTTCGAGAGAGACTATAAGATGATTCTCTTCATTTAAACGAACCTTAAAATCACCTT
>CAYSND010000143.1:0-4875 GCA_964432305.1 uncultured Muribaculaceae bacterium
AGTCAACCCAGGTCAGATAAGCACCGCCATTGTTGTCGGCGACCAAGGGACTTTGTGACTCCAATTCGAAGCGCTGGTTGATTTCGGAGCCGCCAAGGTCAGTGACGGCCATACCGCCGCTACCGGAACCATCATCCGTCCAGAGGCGGGTACCATTGGAGCGGGAGATTTTCTGTACGGCAATGTCGTCGTCGCCATCGAGGCCCTGACGTATCCAGGCGGCGATGAAATCGCCGTCGGAGGCGGTGATGGCGTAGGGCTGATTTTGTGCGGGTTCGTCGGGTGTGGGCGTGCCGTCGATAGGCGTGCCGGCATTGGCCCATTCGCCCGGGATGTCGGTGGCCGCAGCGTAGGTAAAGCCGTCGGTGATAGAGCCGCTGCCGTTGGTGGTGGTGACGGTGACATCAACCGCGCCCAGCGGGTGGGCGGGAGTGACACAGGTAATTTGCGTGTCATTGACGACCACAACATCAGTGGCGGGGACGCCGTCAAAGGTGACGGTGGAGCCGGGCAGGTAGTTGATACCGGTGAGAGTGACCGCCGTACCGCCGGCAGAGGGCCCGCTATTGGGAACCACGCTCTCCACGGTCGGCTGATCGGTGTAGGTGTAGCCGTTGACAATGGTGTCGGACTGCAAGTCTGAGTTGGTGACGGTGACGTCGACTACTCCGGCGGCGTGGGCGGGAGTGACCGCCGTGATCTCATTGGCATTGACCACATTGACGCCTGTGGCCGGTAACCCGTCAAAGGTGACGGTGGCGCCGGAGAGGAAGTTGGTGCCGGTGATAGTGACATTGGTGCCGCCCAGATAACTGCCGGTGTCGGGGGTGATCCCGGCACAGCTGAACGCGACTGTTTGGACGGGGCCAGTACTGCTGACGAAGGTGCCGTCGCCCAGGGCTCCATATAAGTTATAACTCCAGCCCCAGACGGTGCCGTCAGTTCTGAGTACCAAAGAATGGAAAGCCCGCGTAGCCAGTTTGGTAACTCCGGTCAGCGGAGCACCGACCTGGACGGGGCTATTGCGGTCTTCAAAAGTTCCATCTCCGACACTGCCATATTCATTGTTACCCCAGGCCCAGACGGTGCCGTCGTTCTTGAGAGCAAGCGTGAAATCCTGATCTGAAGTGGCCAGTGCGGTAATAGCCGATAATTTCTGTGTCTGGGTGGGAACGTTTTTATTGTCAAAAGTTCCATCGCCCAACTGCCCATCCCAGTTGGCCCCCCAGGCCCAGACCGTACCATCATTTTTGATGGCATAGGAATGATACCTGCCGGTGCCGATGGCCGTGACGTCGGACATAACCTGTACCGGCTGATTTTGATGCGTGTTGTTGCCATTGCCGAGTTGGCCATAGGCATTGTGTCCCCAGGCCCAGACAGTACCGTCGGTTTTGAGGGCAAGAGTATGGTTTTCTCCCATGCTGAGAGCCTGCAGACCGTTTAGGCCACTAACTTGCACCGGTTGGTAGCGGGTCAAGTTGCTCTGATCGCCTAATTGACCGAAAGTGTTATTGCCCCAGGCCCAGACCGTACCATCAGTCTTGCGGACAAAAGCAAAAGTATCTCCCAGGTAAATCGCGTTGACATCAGTCAGTCCGGAAACCTCGGTCGGGAGATTGCGATTTTCGGTGGTACCATCTCCCAGTACGCCATAGTAATTGCTACCCCAAGTCCAAACCGTACCATTGCTGCGCAGGGCCATACTATGCTGTTCCCGAACTTCCAGAGCCGTTACATTGCTCAGTCCACTGACGAGAACGGGAGTAAAGCTGTCATCAAAACTGCCATCACCCAGATTGCCAAACTGGTTCCAGCCCCACATCCAGACCGTACCGTCGTTTTTCAGGACGGCCGAATTAACGATGTCGGCATGGATGGAAACAACTCCGGAAAGGCCTTCTACCTGCACCGGGACATTGATGCCGTTGACCACCTCTTCGTAATCGGCACTGCCCCAGGTCCAGACCGTGCCATTACTGGCCAGAGCCAAGCTGTGAAGATCTCCGCTCTGAATATCCACAAAGCCCGTACAGGCCTGCAGGTCGGGGGCGGCGGGAGTGACATAGGTGAAGCCGTCAGTGAGGGTGTCGGTACCGTGATCGGTACTGACTGTGACATCGACGGTGCCAATGGCGTGGGCGGTGGTGGTACAGGTGAGGGAAGTACCCTCGGCGTTGGGAGTAACGCCAGTACAGGCCGCGGTGTCCAGCATGACGGTGAGATTGTCGTCAACCAGCTCGGTACCGGTGATCAGCACGGAAGTGCCGCCGGTGCTGGGTCCGTTGATGGGGAAAATGCTGGTGATGGTCGGGACGGAAGAAGTGTAGGTGAAGCCGTCGACCAACGTGTCGGTGCCATGGATGGTGGTAATGGTCACGTCGACCGGGCCCTCGGTGTAGGCCGGTGTGCTGGCCGGAGTGACGCAGGTGAGAGTTTCGGAATCCTCAACCACCAGATCGGTGCAGAGATTGCCGTCGAAGGCTACCTCATAGGTGCCGCCGATGAAATTGTCACCGGTGATGGTGACGGCCGTGCCGCCGACCGAGCGGCCGCTGTCGGGAGTGACATCATAGATGAAGGGCAGATCGGAGGTGTAGGTGAAGCCGTCGGTAAGGGTGTCGGATTGGCCATCGGGATTGGTAACCTTGATGGCGGCGGGGCCGTAAGCGCCGGCGGGGGAGGTGGCGGTGAGGGTGTATTTATCGACAAAGATGACATTGGTGGCCGGGACTCCGTCGAAGGTTACCGTGGCACCACTGATGAAGTTGGTGCCGCTGATGGTGACATTGGTGCCGCCCTCGGTGGGACCGGAGTAGGGCGTGACGCCGAGGTCGCAGCCGCTAAAGAGCGGGCGCACCGGAATATTGCTGCTGGAATAAGTGCCATCTCCCAATGCTCCTTGGCCATTGTATCCCCAGAGCCAGAGTGAACCGTCATCTTTGATTACTCCAGCGACATTGTTGATAGCCAGGGTCTGTCTGGCTCCGCCAATCGAACTGACGGGAACAGCACTATATCTGGTAGAAACGCTGCCATCACCCAACTGTCCGCGATTATTGTAACCCCAGGCCATCAAGGTGCCATCAGACATCTGGGCCAGGGCAAAATTGTAACCGGTGGCAAGAGCATCAACCGTTGTGGTCAATCCGGAGATCTGAACCGGATAACTTCTATTTGAGCCAGAGCCGTCTCCAAGCGCTCCGTAAGTGTTGTACCCCCAGGAGCGGGGGGTCCCATCATTTAACAGAGCGTACGAAGAGTTGGCGCTGGAATACACAGAAACGACGCCGGAGAGAGTTCCAATATTATCCGTTCCGCGGACCTGCGTGGGGATCACAACTCGGGTTGCGGTGCTGCCGTTGCCAATCTGGCCGTAGCTGTTGGCCCCCCAGGCCCAGGCAGTTCCATCGCTTTTGCGCGCGACGACGTGATTGTTGCCGTCAGTCGAGATGGAGGTGACTCCAGAAAGGTTATAGGCCTGGACAGGGTAATTCCGGGTAGTGTAGGAATTATCGCCGAGCTGACCATAGCCGTTGTTGCCCCATCCCCGGACCGTACCATCGGAAAGGATCACATATGAAGAGTTAGTTGCGGCGCTAATGGATTGGCCCGTACTGATGCCGGGCACGGCCGCCGGCGTATTCCTGTTGGAATATGATGAATCGCCGATCTGGCCGTAACCGTTGTACCCCCAGGTCCAGACCGTGCCGTCGTTTTTGAGTGCGATGTTATGATTGGCACCAAGCTGGATGTCGATAATGTTGTTTAAGTTGGAAACTTGAACGGGAGTTGTCCTGGCGTTGAATGTGCCGTCGCCAATCTGTCCATAGGAGTTTCCGCCCCAGGCCCAGACCGTACCGTCGTCTTTGAGGGCGATCGTATGTTCAGTGCCGGCTAACATCTTGGTAAAGACACCTGAAAGCCCCACCGGCTGGACGGGATAGTTGCGCATGGTGGTGGATCCATCACCAAGCTGATAGGCGTAATTGTAACCCCAGTTCCAAACCGTTTCGTCGTTAGCCAAGATAGCCTGTGTAGTCTGGTATCTGCCCAGGTTTACGAAAGAGAAGTCCGCACAGTAATTGAGGCTGGGGGGGGTGACGGAGGTGTATTCGTAACCGTCTATCAGATTGCCGAATTGCGCATCTGTATTGGTGACTGTAACCGTGTACCAGCCGACTGCATTGCCGGGAGTGGTGGCGGTGATGGTGGTGGAGTTAACCACGACGACATTGGAGGCGGGGTTGTTGCCGAACTTGACAGTGGCACCACTTCTAAAGTTAGTGCCGCTGATGGTCACAGCTGTGCCGCCGGCATAAGTACCGCTGCTCGGTGAAACACTGCTGACCGTTGGAGCGAGAAAGTCGTATTCCAGGCCGTCGATGAGAGTGTCGGAGCCATTGACGGTGGTAACAGTGACGTCGGCCAGACCCGAGGCATGTTCCGGGGCAGTAGCGACGATGACATTGCTGGAAGCGACAACCACATTGGTGGCCGGGATACCGTCAATGGTGACGGTGGCGATGTCGACAAAATTGCGACCGCGGATAAGTACAGATGTCCCGCCGACAGAGGAAGCCGGAGAAGGATTGACATCATAGATTTCCGGTGCGCCGAGCAGTCCGTCTTTGACATACTGGACGGCGCTATAATAGTCGTATTGGCCAACCTCCTCTCCAAAATGGTCATATCTGTTCCATAAGATTACAGCTCCGCCATTATCGTCACTGACGACATTTTCGTTGTAGTCGGATGAACCATCAAAATATGGGTATCTGTTGACTGAATAGGAGTTGCCCCATTGCAAATCGCCATTGCTGTCGATTCTCTGGACGAAGACGGTGATATAGTCGTCAAATGCCAAACTATCCC
>CAYSND010000144.1:0-4869 GCA_964432305.1 uncultured Muribaculaceae bacterium
AAAGGGACAGAGGAGAAGTTTTATTTTAAGAAATCTGTTCCTCCCACTGTGGAGAAACCGGAGTTAAAGACTATTTTCGATAAGAATGGTCAATAGCAAGTCTAAGCTCACTAATACTCGACATTGTTTTTATCTCCCCATTGGAGACAAAAGAGATATTCCCGGTCTCCTCAGAAACTACTATAGCGGTGGCATCTGTAGTCTCAGTAATGCTTGCTGCAGCTCTATGACGCATTCCATATTGGGGTGGAACATTTGGATTATCAGTAATAGGAATAGTGCATCGGGCAGCAACTATCCTGTTGGAAGAAAGAATCATTGCTCCATCGTGAAGAGGAGTATTTTTGTAGAAGATGTTTTCGATAAGTCTCCTATTGATTCTTGCATCTATTCTATCTCCGGTCTCTATTACAAACTCTAAAGAGGAGAGATGGGAAAAGACAATCAGTGCACCTGTACGCGTTTCAGACATTCTCCGACAGGCTTGTGTAATCTCATCCATCTCTTCAAGAGGAATCTCCTTTTCTTTTCCACTAAAGAGGGCTTTGAATAATCTCCCTGCTTTTGCCGTGGATACATATCTGCTCCCTAAATGGAGTAAGAATCTCCTTATTTCGGGCTGAAAAAGGACAATCAGGGCTATTACCCCCACTCCGAGTATCTGCCCTAAAATAGAAGAGAGCAGATTCATATTCAAGGCTTTAACTATAACCCAGGTTATATAAAGAATAATAACTCCAAGGAAAATATTGATAGCAGAAGTTCCACGGATAAGTCTGAATAACTGAAAGATAAGTAATGCCACCAAAATGATGTCAATAATATCTATTACCTTGATATGTATAAAGTCAAACATTGGTGCGAAGTTAAACATTTTGTTCGACATACGATAAGGTAGCAAAGCTAACTTTTATATTTTTTATTTCAGATAGTCTCTTAAAACAAGCCTCTGCTGTAGCACCCGATGTCAGGACATCATCTACAAGCAAAATATGTTTTCCCTCCATTCTCTCGCTGTTTTTAACTTTAAAGGCATTGGAGACATTCTCCCATTTAGATCCCATAGTAATAACGGTTTGAGAGGGGGTGGCTCTCTTTCTAAATAGCACATTAGTGATTATTCTCTCTCTCCAAATCTCCTTGCGTCTCTTTTTCCCCTCGCCCCTTTTACACCAAAGCCCCTCTGCTATACCGCGTGCAATAATTTCAGCTTGATTATATCCCCTCCGCCACTTTTTATATGGGTGTAAAGGGACAGGAATTATATAATCGATAATATCAGAGAAGGAGTCCTCCTTAACATCACGCATATACTCCCCTAATACCTTTCCGAGGTAGAGAGCTAGTGCAGTGTCGTTATGATATTTTATTCTATGAATAGCTTTTTTATAATCACTCTCTCTCTTATAAATAAACAATGAGACCACCCTTTCAAAATAAGTGCGTGCCCAGAGGATTTTCTCCGAAGGGTTCTCCCTCCAAGACCAATAATAGGTCAATGGGATATCTTCGTAGCACTCTCGGCAGAAATGCTCCTCCTCTTCAGATAGCACTCTCCTGCAGACAATACAGAGTCGAGGATAGATTAGGTCTAAAAGCGATTTGAGATAATTCATTCCGAAAGTTAAAAATTATCTACTTTTGCCTGAAATAAAGAGAATTTTGGAGAGAAAAATAGTTAATTTTATAAAAGAGCATCATGTTATGACGATGGCTTCGGCAGCAGACGGGGAGATCTGGTGCGCAAATCTCTTTTATGTATATGACTCTGAATCAGTGGGGTTTGTTATAACTTCCGATGAAAAGACTCGTCATATAACTCTTGCTCTCTCATCCGGAGGAGTAGTGGCAGGGAGTATAGTCTTAGAGACAGAGGAGATAGGAAAAATAAGAGGATTACAGTTCAAAGCAGAAATAAAAAAAGTCGATAACTCCATTTCAGGAAAATATCGACTTAAATATCTAAAAAGATTCCCTTATGCAATTCTCAATGATTCTGAACTCTGGCTTCTAACCATTATTGAAGCAAAATATACAGATAATAGGTTCGGTTTCGGAAAGAAACTCATTTGGAAACGGTAGCCTCCTCTAATAACCATTTCCAAATAGGTAAAATGGAGATAGAACTGTTATTGTCTATGGTTATGGTCTCTTCTTCATCCAAAGTCAATATCGTCCCCTGGTTAAGACTATACTCATTCATTGCCTCTGTAAGTCCTGCTATTTCACGTTTTTTAGTCGTTTCGTCTTTCAGTGTTAGAGATACTTGAATAGCAGCATTAATTATATTGTCTTCCCTTATTATGAAATCACATTCATGTTTTCCTGAATAATAATAGACGCTATATCCACGCCGCTTTAACTCTAAAAATACTGTGTTCTCCAACAATTGTCCTCTGTTACTCGTGGCATTGAATCCAATTTTTTTAATTAAAGCACTATCTATAAAATATGATTTTTTTGCATTCGACATCTGCTTCTTAACAGAGTAGTCAAAACGCATTACCTGAGTTATTAAGTATGTATCTTCAACGAAAGAGATGTAATTTTTTACAGTTTCAGGATGTTTTATACCGACAGCTGAAGCCAGTGAATTATATGTGAACCTTTTAGAAGTATTGCTTGCGAGATAGTATATCATTTCTAACATCTCTTTTTCTCCCGACAGACTATGTCGCGTTAGGACATCTCTATATATAATGCTTTGGTATAGAGAAGATAGGTAGCTTTCGTCCTGGTTTTCTATATACTGTGGAAACCCTCCTGTGGTAAGATATTTTTCAAAATTGTTTATTATGTTTCCCCTGCCTGATGTTGTATAAAAATCAGATGCTTTGAGATTTATTTTTTTTAGTTGTAAAAATTCTACAAAAGAAAATGGATAGAGCTCTATACCTATATATCTCCCTGTCAGATGAGTGCCGAGTTCGCGACTTAACATTCGTGCATTGGAACCTGTAACAAATATTTTATTTCCTGCATCATACAAACGTCTTACAAAGCGTTCCCATCCTACTATGTTCTGAATTTCATCGAAATAGAATGTATGCTGCTCCCCGAAAAGCTCTATAAATACTTCATGTAATATTTGAAAATCATTTACACTAAAATTAATTAACCTTTCATCATCAAAGTTTATAAAATAATCTTTTTCCTGCAGCTGATTTCTAAGCTGTTGTAATAAAACTGACTTTCCGCATCTTCTTATTCCGGATATTACTATTATTTCCCGACAAGTTAGGAGCTTTTTATCTATTTTTCTCTCTACATCGTCCTGATATACATAGGTTTTTTGTTCGTAGATAACCTGTTTTAATATCTCTTTCATTATGATTAGAATTTACATTAGCGATGCAAATGTAATAAAATTATTCATCACAATGAATAAAAACATTAAAAATTATTCATCACAATGAATAAAAATTAAGAAATTTTATCATTTTGGACCCCTTTGGGGGTCATTGCGGACTCCGTTCCGCAATCTCCTATAATCCGAAGCGGCTCTTAATAAGCTCCACGGAGTCAAGTTTTTCCCAACCAAAAAACTGTGCGTTTTTCTTTATAGTCTTTCCATCCTCTATAACCTCTACCTCTGCTTCATAAGGGTCTCTCCCTAAGTGTCCGTAAGAGGCGGTAGGGAAATATATCGGGTTTTTTAATTGGAACTTTTCTATAATTTTCGCAGGACGAAGATCGAAGAGTTCATTAATGATAACTGCAATCTCCCCGTCATTCTGTTTTACTTGGGAGGTACCATAGGTATCCACAAAGATGGAGAGAGGTCTCGCCACCCCTATTGCGTAAGCGACTTGTACTAACATCTCCTTAGCTACCCCTGCTGCAACCATGTTTTTTGCAATATAACGAGCAGCATAAGCAGCAGAGCGATCTACTTTAGAGGGGTCTTTTCCTGAGAAACAACCGCCACCATGTGCCCCTTTCCCTCCATAAGTATCTACAATAATTTTTCTCCCTGTTAATCCTGTGTCTCCATGAGGCCCCCCTATTACAAACTTACCTGTGGGGTTTACATGTAGAATATAATCTCCTTTAAATAGCTTTTGAGTTTTTTTGGGGAGACGAGAGATAACCTGTGGAAGAAGAATCTCCTGGACATCTTTACGAATGGTCTGTTGCATGGTAAGGTCATCTGCAAACTCATCATGCTGGGTAGAGATAACGATAGTATGCACTCTTACAGGGTTATGTGAGTCATCATATTCGATGGTAAACTGAGATTTCGCATCAGGGCGAAGGTATTTCATCTTTTTCCCACTTTTTCTGATTTTTGCTAATTCGATAAGAGTAATATGTGATAAGGTGAGAGGGAGAGGCATATACTCCTCTGTATCCGAACAAGCATATCCAAACATCATCCCTTGATCTCCTGCCCCTTGTTCATCTTTTTCTGCAACCACTACCCCTCTGTTAATATCCGGTGACTGTTCATGGAGTGCGGAGAGGATTCCACACGATTTGGCATCGAACATATATTCGGCTTTAGTATATCCGATTTTTTCTATAACGTTACGAGCAATGCTTTGTATATCAACGTATGCTCTATCTGAGCGAACTTCTCCGCAAATAACCACAAGTCCGGTGCTGACGAAAGTTTCGCAAGCAACCTTTGCCTCCGAATCCTGACGGAGGAAATCATCTAAAATAGCATCTGAGATTTGGTCTGCAACCTTATCAGGATGCCCTTCTGAAACTGATTCTGATGAGAATAAATACGACATAATATATTGTTTTAAAAAAATAAATCCCCTTATCTAATGATGGGGAAGTTTGACTATATATGCCGAAAAATGACCAATGGTTTTAGCATTTTTTTTCGTGGTTGCAAGCAGTCAAATCTATCCACATCTT
>CAYSND010000145.1:0-4770 GCA_964432305.1 uncultured Muribaculaceae bacterium
CGCCTCCAACATAAGCACGTGCAGGACCTGACTCTGAAAGATACCCAGGATCAGCCATCTCCACTAGTACGCTTCTATAGTGTGATAAATTAAGGTCTAAGTCATACTTAAATTTATTTCCGGAACTTCCATGAAATATAGCCTGCAACTCAACCCCCTTTGTCCGTAACTTTCCATCATTTACAATTAATGACGTGAAGCCTGTACAAGAACTAATCTGCTTTGTAGAGAGCATATCGACAGTATTCTTAATATAGGCATCAGCCGATATCTCCAACTTATTATTAAAGAATGACAAATCTATCCCCACGTTATTATACAACGTGGTTTCCCATTTAATATTTGCAGAGGGGAGTCCTATAACAGCATACCCCATATTGATAACACTTCCATTGAAAGGGTAGTTTAAGTCATTGGTATTAGATGTAAGAGTGGGGATATATTTATAGGTACCAATATTTTGATTACCTAAAGCACCATAACTTAATCTTACTTTAAAAGTAGAGATTTTGTCTTTTAACTCACTCCAAAACGACTCATTAGCCACATTCCATCCAAGTGAAGCAGATGGGAAGAACCCCCATTTGTTACCTGCGGCAAACTTAGAAGAGCCATCGTAACGAGCTGATATCATAAGAAGATAACGATAATTGTAGTTGTAATTTAATCGTGAAAAGGCAGACATTAAGCCATAACGATTGTAACCACCCCTTACAGCAAATCCGGTCTGTCCCATCCCTAACCAACGAAGTTCATTGTTCTCAAACTGTTTAGCATAGCCCCCTTGGTTGTCATAACGACTCTCCTCCTGTGAAGCCCCTACCATAGCTTGAAAATGGTGCTTATTTGCCCATGTTTTATCATAATTTGCAGTAAATTCCAATAGAGTTTCTATCGTCCTACTTCTTTCCTCGTCTAAAGAAGCTAAAGTGTTGGTTTTTAGAGCCCCTACGTAGTAGGTAGGAATAAAACTCTTATAGTGATAATAATCAATATTAGCACCACCTTTGAACTGGAAAGTCAGCTCTTTTATAGGATTGAATTGCAAATAGGCAGATGCAGCAATGTTGTTGTATTTTATTTTGGTATCAATTAGTTCATTGAATGCTACAGGATTACCGGCATCCGACATGTTCATACCGGGAATTGCTCCACCAAATCCTCCCTCATTGTCAGCATTATATAAAGCCACTAAAGGTTCGATGTTTGTGGTCTGAAACATTCCGGGGAAACCGCTATTCTCTTCAGGTGTAACTTCCATAAATCCAACACTAACTGACTCACCAAATTTAAACTTTCCTTTCTTAACATCTGAATTTAGTCTAAAACCATACTTGTCAGAGTCTGTCCCTACGATGATACCCTGATTTTTAGAATAATAGCCAGAGAATGCCACGTTCATATTCTCACTTCCTGCTATATAGCCCAAATCATACTTCTGAGTAAGACCTCTGCGATAATAAACATTCTGCCAGTCAGTATCTGCAAATTGGCTTGGATTGCTTTCATACTCAGATATATATTTAGGCCATCTATTTAAAGCTATCCCTGCGTTTGAAAGAGCCATCTTTCGCACTTTAATAAATTCTGCAGCATTACAAACACTCATTCTTTTTGGGAGATCATCCAACCCCATATAGACAGAAGCACTAATACGTGGTTCTTGATTTAATCCTCTTTTAGTCTCCACAAGGACAACCCCTGCCGCAGCTCTTTAACCATAAATAGCAGCTGTTGCAGCATCTTTAAGGACAGTCATAGATTTTATATCCTCTTGGTTTAGATAGTTAATATTGCCAGGAACACCATCTATTATTACAAGAGGTGCATTGCTTGACCCCCAAGAGGTAAGTCCTCTCACTTGCAAAGAGGGTTGAGCACCAGGTGCACCAGAACCATAATTAACATCTAGCCCGGGTGTTACACCCTGCATAGCTCTTGCAGCACTTGAAGAGGGTATTTGTGCCAATTTTTCGCCTGATACTTTACTTACAGATCCAGAAACATCTGATTTTTTCTGTGTTCCATAACCTATAACTATAATCTCCTCAAGGCTTTCTAAGTCGAGTTCTAATGTCAGAGATAAAGGAGAAAAATCTTTAACAACTATATCTTTTTCAAGATACCCGATATAAGAAAATTTAAGAAGATCGCTCACTTTGGCTGCTATCTCAAATTTACCATCGAAATCTGAAACTGCCCCCATCTGAGTGCTCTTATTGACGATAGAGACACCCACTGCTGGCTGACCCGTCTCATCAAAGACTCTTCCCACCACTTTACCGCTCTGAGCTGTAGCGAATATGCTAATACTCATAAGAAAAGCGAGTGAGAGCATAAATTTCGAGAACCATGTTGTCTCGATACTTTTTAGCTTTGTCATCATAAGGTTTTGTTTTAATTAAGAAATATTTTTAATATTCGAAGTACTGCAATTTTACTATTTATTTTTTTATAGCCAAATTTTTAAAACTCTATATTATCTCTACAAAACGTGTTTATAAAAACTTTTAATTCCTACTACACAGAAACTATTACGCTGAACATGTGAGCTTTATATATATTGTTATCCCTACAAAAAACATTTATAAGCTTATAATGGACTTAAATCTCTGACATGGAGCTAAAAAAATGGTCCCCGTTAAATTAAGCACCCTTTTATTTTTTTTATTAATTACATTAATTCCTTAACTTCGTGGCTAGAAAAGAAGCTAATAATGTCCAAGACTTTTTCATACTTATTTTTGACTATAGCCCTCTCTGTAATTCCATTAAATGGATATTCAGTTATTATCCATTCTCCTATCAAGTCATATTTAGACACAATAAGAGATATTGATAAAGCCATCGAATACCTAAAAGATGACCCTGAAAAAGCCATTTTATATTCTAAACGATCCTTAGAGGCCGCTTATAGAGATAAAGACAGCTCTCTAATAGCTCATTCGCAAATGATTATCGCTGAGGCTTATGTAAATCGTGGAGATTTCGTAAAGGGGTATGATTTATATACTCGTGCGCTTACTAACTGCCCTTCAGCCGATTTGTGGCTTAAAGCCAAAATTCACACAGGGCTATCTGGCTCATATTTAGTCCTCAGAGATTTCAAGACAGCTTTTGAAAATATTAATTATGCTTTAAAAATATTTAAGGAGCTGAATGATAGTGCCAATATCGCTACTTCATATAATATTATGGGATTAATATATGTGCAAGTGCCAGACTGTGAAAAAGCTGATGAACTATTTCGCAAATCACTCGATATCAATAGGCAAATCAACGATCGTGAAAGAATTGCTGCAAACCTAAATAACCTCTCTCTTTACAGAGGGGATACCAACGAAAAGATAAAATTCTTAGAAGAAGCAATTGAAATAAATGCGCTTTTAGGTAAAAAATGGGCTTTGGGTGAAAACTATAATAACTTAGGGGTACAATATTATTATGCAAAGAATTACAACAAATCGTTGGAGGCTCTTAAAATAGCTAAAAGCTATGCTGAAAGTGTAGGTGCCAAAGAGTTAATACTGGATAACTTGCGATATTATACTTGGGTGTATGGTGCAATAGGAGAGTATAAAAAGGGGTACGAAACACTCTCTATCTTATTTAAAGAATACGAACAGAGGGGTACTAGCGAGGGTATTAGAGGTATAGAAATAGATATATTGGGACAAAAACTCTCTATAAGTGAAAAAGAAAAGGAACTCCAAAAAGAAAAGACAAAAATAATAAGAATGCAGTCCATACTTGTAATTATTATTCTTGTATTAGGAGTTGCTACCGTGGCATCTTTCTACTTCTCATATCGCTCTAAACATAAGAAAAAAATCGCCTATTTAGAGGCAATAAGGAGAATAGAGCTCCAAGAAAAAGATAAAATAGAGAAAGAGTTACGATATAGTCGAGACGAGCTCACTAATTTGGCTTTTTATATAAAAAGTAAAAATGAACTTATCCAGAACATCCAAGAAAGAATAAAATCCCTTTATCAACTTCCAGAAAAAGAGGTTCATATCCAATTACGAGGTATTAATCTGTTTGTATCGAAGTTTACATCTCATAACGATGAATACGAGGCTCTTATTGATAAACTCAATGTTGAGTTCCTCGCTAAACTTACTGCGCTTCACCCCGAACTTACAAAGAATGAAAAGAGGATAGCTTCCATGCTTCGAGTAGATTTTTCTACCAAAGATATCTCATCTATTATGAATACTGAGCCCAAATCTGTTGATATGGCACGTTATAGACTTCGAAAAAAACTACAATTGGAGAGTGACAAAAACCTAAATGAGTATCTACAAAAGATATAATTATATTTGCTATATCTCTGGAAAAGGTTTTATACAAAAACCCCGTCCCGCATTTCGAGCATACGGTCAGACATGGCTGCAAGTTCTTTATCGTGAGTTACGATAATGACTGTTTGTCCTCTAAGATCGCGAAGGTCGAAGAAAAGTTTGTGAATCTCTTTTTTGGTGTTGCTGTCAAGATTACCGGAGGGTTCGTCAGCAAGGATAAGGGATGGATTATTGATAATAGCACGGGCAATGGCGACACGTTGTTGCTCTCCACCTGAGAGTTCGGAAGGTTTATGTTCTAACCTCTCTCCAAGCCCAAGCTCTTCAAGAATCTGTTTTGCCCTCTTACGAACAGATGAGCTCCCCTCTTTGGCAATAAGGGCAGGAATCATTACATTTTCAAGGGCAGTAAATTCGGGAAGCAGGTGATGAAATTGAAAAACAAAGCCAATGTTTTTGTTCCTAA
>CAYSND010000146.1:0-4745 GCA_964432305.1 uncultured Muribaculaceae bacterium
TAGATCCTAAGAAGACGATGCTCTTCGATCCTAAGGAGTCAATAGATTTTAATGGTAATACAGCTCCATTTATCCAATATACTCATGCAAGAATTAAATCTATCCTAAGGAAAGGGGGTGAATCAGGGTACTCTAAGGGGATATTTCCCAACGAAGGAGTTAATGATAAAGAGATTGAGCTGATTAAACTCTTAAACTCTTATCCTGATAAAATTCGCGAAGGGGCAGAGGCACATTCTCCGGCTGTAATAGCTAATTATGCCTTTGATATTGCCAAGGAGTTTAACCAATATTATCACGAATTCTCTATTCTTAAAGAGGAGGATGAAATTATAAGGGGAGGGAGGCTTCTTCTTATAGAAAATATAGCCTCTGTGCTAAGTAAAGCTATGTCTATTCTTGGAATTACGCTCCCTGGAAGGATGTAACAATATGGTTAAAACCATTTATAATGAATTTATTCCAACTTCTAAAAAAGAGGTCGAAGCATTAGGATGGGATTACCTTGATGTTATATTATTTAGCGGAGATGCCTATTTTGACCACCCCTCTTCCGGTACAGCTGTAATAGCAAGAGTGCTTGAAAGGGAGGGTTATCGTGTGGCAGTCGTACCACAGCCCAACTGGAGAGATGATTTAAGGGATTTTAAAAAGCTTGGGCGGCCTCGACTCTTCTTTGGTGTGACCTCCGGTGCTATGGACTCCATGGTAAATCACTATACAGCCAATAAAAGACTTCGTAGTGATGATGCTTATTCCCCTGAAGGGAAAGCCTCTTTTCGTCCCGATTATGCTGTAAAGGTTTACTCTAATATTCTTAAAAAACTATTTCCTGATACCCCTATCGTAGCGGGTGGGATTGAGAGTTCACTTAGAAGATTGACACATTATGACTATTGGCAGGAGAGACTTCTCCCATCTATACTTGTAGATGCCAAGTGCGACTATCTCATTTATGGAATGGGGGAGAAACCCATAGTTGCTATTGCAGAAGGAATTAAAAAGGGGAAAAATCTTTCAAATCTTCCACAAATAGGGTATATTGCCTCCAAGGATGAGGTAGAGCAGTTAGAGTCAGCGATAATGCTTCACTCATTTGAGGAATGTGAGAAAAATAAGATAGCATTCGTTCATAACTTCAATGCTATAGAACTTGAGGCTAATAAATTAGCAGCTAAGATTTTAGTTGAGCCTTATGGTGAAAAGTATATAGTTATAAATCCCCCTTTCCCCCCTGCTACCACCGAGGAGATGGACTCATATTATAACCTTCCCTATACAAAACTCCCACACCCTCGATACAAAGGGAAAAGAATTCCTGCTTATGATATGATAAAGGACTCTATTACCATCCACAGAGGGTGTTTCGGAGGGTGCAGTTTTTGTACTATTGCTGCTCACCAGGGGAAGTTTATTCAGAGCAGAAGTGAAGAGTCTATCCTCAAAGAGGTAGCAGAACTCCCTAGTTTACCTGATTTTAAGGGGAATATCTCAGATGTGGGTGCCCCTACAGCGAATATGTATGGTATGGGGGGGAAGAAGCGTGAATTGTGTGCTGTTTGTAGTCGCAAATCCTGTCTCTACCCCTCGATATGTAAAAACTTGGACTATTCTCATAAAAGATTACTCGAGTTATATAAGAAGATAGATCAGACTAAAGGGATAAAACAGAGTTTTATCGGGAGTGGTATTAGATATGACCTTTTTATTGGCGAGGAGGGGTATTTAGATGACTCATCCTATCCATATTTCAAAGAACTCATCCTAAATCATACATCCGGGAGGCTTAAAGTAGCACCTGAACATACAGAGACAGCTGTTTTAAAAATGATGTCTAAACCTGATTTCCGGTTATTTTCCATTCTCAGAGGGGAGTTCGAGAAAATAATAAGACGAGAAGAAAAAAATATATCATTAGTTCCTTATTTTATATCAAGTCATCCCGGATGCAGACTCAATGATATGGAGAGACTCTCTAAAAACGCCTCTCTAAGAGGGTTATGGATGGATCAAGTCCAAGATTTTACACCAACACCTATGACAGCTTCATCTGTTATGTATTATTCAGGGCTCGATATAAAAACCCTTCATCCTATTTTCGTTGAGAGGAATCAGGATGAAAAAAAGAGACAAAAATCTCTATTCTTCAGAGGTAAAAAAGGGTAAATGATAAATTATTTGTAATTTTTTTTTGTCTATACGAAAAAAGCACTATAATTGCATCGAAAAATGCATTATTGAGATATAATATGAGTAGCACAACTGATAAAAAATCTTCTTCAACTCCTAAAAAGAGAGCAGTCATAAGTTATATTAATATGTTCCCTGAACTAGCAGCAGCTTTCAAAGAGAAATACCCAAGAGGTTATGCCGATTATATGGGAGATATTTTTAAGGTAGAGAAACCTGACGGTTCTTTCTTTTATGCGGTTTCCGTTGAGATTCCTGATGCCATTTACTTAGTAAAAATTACTGTGAAGATAGATGATTATGAGGATGTAGAAAAAGGGCTTTTCAGTGATGACACCTCATCTGGTGGAGATGGAGATGGAGATGATGTATTCCCTGATGACGATTCTGATGGAGCATTTTCTTCAGAAGAGGAGCCTGAGGACGAGTAAGTATTTTTGACTAAAATTAACCATATATCTTTTAGGGGATTATTAGGTAGGGTGTTTACTCTTTTAAGGAAAATGCCCGAGTCCCAATTACTCCTTTTTCTCGCTTTTATCGTAGGTCTTGGAAGTGGGGCTGCAGCTGTTATCTTAAAACAGCTTATTCGTCTGATAGGTCACACACTCACAGGGTGGTTTACCTCCCCAAACGATAGCTTTCTACTACTACTGTTCCCGGGAGTAGGTATGTTCCTCTCTTTTTTAATCGTAAAGTATATTGTAAAAGATGATATCGGGCATGGAGTGACTAAAGTCCTGCTTGCTATCTCTAAAAACAATTCCAATATAAAAAAACACAATACCTGGAGCTCTATTCTTACCTCTGCATTGACTATAGGTTTTGGTGGTTCTGTAGGGGCAGAGGCTCCTATTGTATATACCGGAGCTGCAATAGGATCAAATGTGGGTCGCTCCTTAGGACTCTCATACAAACATATAACCATCCTACTTGGTTGTGGTGCGGCGGGGGCAGTGGCAGGAATTTTTAAAGCACCTATGGCAGGGATTCTCTTCACTCTTGAGATATTGCTCTTTAATATCTCTATGACCTCTGTTCTCCCTCTCTTGGTATCCACCGTAACTGCAACTACCGTATCGTATCTTTTTCTTGGAGCTGATGTAGCCTTTGCAAGTTCTATAGACCCGTTTCAGTTGAGAAATATCCCTTACTATATTGTACTTGGTGTTTTTTGCGGCTTGGTATCACTCTATTTTACAAGGACTACTATCGCGTTGGAGGATAGAATAAAAAAGATAAAAAATCCATTTAACAGGTGGTGGATCTGTGCATTATCACTTGGAGTGCTGATTTTTATCTTTCCACCACTCTATGGAGAGGGGTATAGTGGGCTTGGAAATCTCCTTACTGCTCAACCATTAAAAGGGGTTGGAGATACTATTTTCGGCTCACTTTTAGGAAAAGAGTGGTTTGTTCCCATATTTTTTGCAGCAGTTATGTTATTTAAAGTCTTTGCTATGTCTTTTACCAATGCAGGGGGAGGTGTCGGTGGAACGTTTGGTCCTACCCTTGTAGTAGGTGGTATAGCGGGATTCCTTATAGCAAGGGTTATTAATCTTACAGGGTTTCATACTCTTCCTGAGGCTAATTTTGTTCTTGTGGGGATGGCAGGCCTTATGTCCGGTGTAATGCATGCCCCTATGACTGCTATCTTTTTAATTGCTGAGATTACAGGTGGTTATGAGTTATTGGTACCTCTTATTATTACGGCTGCTCTATCTTTTGCAACTATGAGAGTATTCGAAAAATACTCGATTTACGCCATTAGAATAGCTAAGAGTGGTGATTTACTGACTCACGATAGCGATAGATCAGTCCTTACCCTACTTAAGACGTCTGACTTGATAGAGAGGGATTTTATTCCGGTGTCACAGGAGAGTACCCTCGGTGATCTTGTGAAGGTAGTTGCCAAGTCTCATCGCAATATCTTCCCTGTTATAGATTCAGAGAGAAAACTTCAAGGACTTATAATTCTTGATGATATAAGAGAGATAATGTTTGATACGACTCTTTATCAAACTACTTATGTTCACAACCTTATGAAGGATCCCCCTACTGTAGTGATAGAAGATGAAAAGATGGAGTCTGTTATGTGTAAATTTGAAGTAACTTCGGCTTGGAATCTCCCCGTTCTGAATGAGAGAGGGGAATATATAGGGTTTGTCTCCAAATCGCAGATTTTCTCTGCTTACCGAGAACAGCTTCAACAGGTATCACATGAATGATTATTACTATGCAGAAGTTATATATAGAACATATTGCAAAGAGGGTTTCAGTTGCCAACTGGCAGGTGGAGCATTGTATTACCCTTTTTGAAGAGGGAGCTACTATCCCTTTTATCTCTCGTTACAGAAAGGAGAGAACAGGAGGATTGGATGAATCCCAAGTTGGGGAGATTAAACATAACTTCCAAAAGTTCGAAGAGCTTGAAAAGAGGAAAATTTCGATATTGTCCTCCATTGAAGAGCAAGGAAAACTAACAGAAGAGCTTAAAAAGCAGATAGTTAATTCCGTGGATCCCCAAGAAGTCGAAGACCTCTATCTCCCTTATC
>CAYSND010000147.1:0-4720 GCA_964432305.1 uncultured Muribaculaceae bacterium
AGAGCCAGGCAGTTATTCTCCAGAAAATTTCCCAATTCCATACAGCAGGGAAAATTTTTCCTATGGCAATGAAGCTACCTACTGATTTATATGCTTCCGTTTTCGGGGAGAATATAAGCCCTAATTCTTTGACATAATTAGAAAGAGTACTAATAGTTTTAGAAAAACCTGCAGGTATACAGTTTAACAGAGTATAACTCTTTTTTGTAACATTAAAATCGGAGATATCGCTTTGGAGTACTATTTGAATTTTCCCATTATCATCTACTAAAAGAGGTACGGTTACAATCTCTCCATCACGTTTAAACTCTACTGAAACTTCTTTCCCTATATTCTCTTTTAAGATATTTTGTATTTCGGGGAGTGTTTTTACGTTTTGGGAATTGATAGCTATAAAGACATCCCCCTTAAAGAGTTGGGAATTATGGTTTATGGAGGTGTCAGGAATTTCTGAGATTGCCACCGGCGCAGAGAGTCCAAACATCCCGGGAGTTTTAAGTATTGCAGGCATATAAGCCTCATCTATCTCAATCTTAACCGTATCCGAACCACGTAGAACGATAGCAGTTTTAGCCTGAGTGCGGGCTAAATTTATCTGTAGTTCAGCAAAATTATCTGTTACCACATCATCAAAAGAGATAATTTTGTCTCCATCTCTAAACCCGATTTCATAAGCGAGGTCGTTAACAGCTATTCCGTATTTAGCATCTTCGTTTTTAAGATACTCCTCTCCCCAAGTGAAGAGGACTGCTGAATAGATTAGAATAGCTAAGATAAAATTAAATAAAACCCCTCCGAACATCACTAAGAGTCTCTGCCAGGCAGGTTTTGTCCTAAACTCCCATGGCTGGGGGGGCTGTGCCATAGCCTCTTTATCCATCGATTCATCTATCATTCCGGCTATTTTACAGAATCCGCCTAAAGGAATACACCCTATTCCAAACTCGGTGTCGCTCTTTTTGGGCTTATACTTAAAAATGGCAGGAGGGAAGAATAGATAAAACTTCTCAACTCTGATTTTAAAAATTCTTGCAAAAATATAGTGTCCAAATTCGTGTATAACGATTAGGAGAGATAATGCCAGGAGCACTTGTAAGATACGAATAACTATGTCCATTTAATTTGACTTTTTATAATTTCTCTAACTTCTTTATCTGTTTTTAAAATCTCTTCAAGTGAAGGATTTTGAATAAATTTATAATTTTCCATCATGTTTTCAATAATTTGCGGAATTTGAAAAAATGATATTTTACCTGAGATGAACAAATTTACTGCCATTTCATTAGCGGCATTCATTATACATGGTAAATTTCCTCCCTTTTCTATTGCTTGATATGCAAGAGTGATGCATGGGAATTTCTCCGTGTCGGGGGGAGCAAATGTAAACTCCATCAATTTATGAAAATCGACTCTCGATACATCGAGGGGGAGACGATTAGGGTATGCAAGTGCATATTGAATAGGTATCCTCATATCGGGAGAACTCATCTGTGCAAGTATAGACCCATCCTCAAACTGAACCATCGAGTGTATGATGGACTGAGGGTGAACAACTATCTGTATATCAGAGGGAGAAGTCCCAAAAAGCCATCTCGCTTCTATCATCTCAAACCCTTTGTTCATCATAGTTGCAGAGTCAATGGTGATTTTCTGCCCCATTTTCCACTTTGGATGTGAGAGTGCCTCCTCAATGGTAGCACCCCTCATTTTTTCGGTACTTACATTAAAGAAAGGTCCTCCGGAAGCAGTAAGCAGAATTTTTTCAATTTTACTTCTCTCCCCCTGCAAGCATTGAAAAATCGCAGAGTGCTCCGAATCCACAGGGATTATTGGAACTCGGTGCTCCGTTGCAAGTTTAGTGATTATTGCACCCGCAGCTACCAAGGTCTCCTTGTTTGCAAGTGCAATGCTTTTCCCCCCTTTTATGGCTGCCACGGTAGGTTCAAGACCACTAATTCCCACCATTGCAGTAACCACAATATCAATATTGTCACTTGATAAGAGGAGTTGAGAGATGGATTCAATCCCTGCGAACACTTTTATAAAATGTGGAGCAAGTGCCTCAGCTACGGGTTTATAATATTCATGATTGCAGATTACGACAGCATTAGCATTGAATTTTATTGCCTGCTCTATAAGAAGATTGTAATTATTGTTTGAGGTGAGAAGTTCTACCTCGAAAAGCTCCCTGTTCTTCGATACTATATCTAAAGTTTGTGTTCCTATTGAACCGGTGGAGCCAAGTATGGCTAATCTTCTTTTCTGCATCTCCTCTAAAATTTGATATATAGAGTGGGGTCAATAGGCTCACCTTTATGCCATAGCTCGAAATGGAGATGTGCTCCCGTGCTAAGTTTACCGGTATTTCCAACTAAAGAGATAGGTGTCCCTGCAGAAACTTTATCACCGGTCTTTTTTAGCAGTCGTGTATTATGCTTATAAACTGAAATGATATCGTTACTGTGCTGAACTTGAATAGTGTAGCCTGTGTCATCGCTCCAGTCGGCAAATATTACCGTACCATCAAGAACGGATGATACAATAGAGTTTTCGGGGGCAGCGATATCTATGTAAGGGTGACCAAGTGCTTTACTATACTGTTCAGTAACTGCCCCTTTTACAGGAGGGAAAAATAGAAGTCCCTCTATCTGCTCAATTCTACCTGCATTAGATGAAGAGAGATTAAACTTCTCCTCCTTAATAATAGTCTCTCTAAGCAGAGAGTCCTCTTTAGAATAGACTACGCCGGAACTGTCATTTCCAATGAAAGTTTTGCGATCTCGTGTAAGTGAGTCTATTTTTAAAGGCTCTTTACCTGTAATTACTCTTTGAATATTAGTGAGTTGAAGCGACCAAAGCTGTATTTCCCTCTCTAGCGAATCTACCTTTGCAGCATTCTGGATGGCCTCTTTCCTTGTTTGTGGGGAGGGGAAACCGGGGATAAGTTGCTTTAAGGGGGTATATGATATAAGAGATAGAATTGCTGTTAAGAGCAATAGGAATACTATCGTTGATACTATAATTATTGTTAGTCTGCTCCCTCTAAAGACGAAAAGATTCTTATGGGAAGCATCGTCCATAATGGCAAAACGGTACTTTGTTAGCAGTTTTCTCTTTTTTTCTTTTTTTTCCTTAGCCATATATAAGGTTTAATCACTAAATTTGCCCCTGATGAAAAGAATTATTGGAATAGATTATGGAAACAAAAGGATTGGGATAGCTGTAAGCGATCCTCTTATGATTTTTGCCACTCCATTGGAAACAATTCCATCCGCAAAGATAATGGAATATCTCAAAAATTATACCCAAAAGGAAGAAGTTGAGTCTTTTGTCGTGGGGTATCCCAAGAATATGGACAATACTCCTTCGCAGATTGCTCCGTATGTGGACTTGTTTCTAAAACAGTTGGCAAAAAACTTCCCCTCTATCCCTATATTCTTAGAAGATGAGAGGTTTACCTCTGTTATGGCATTTCAGTCCCTTATCGATAGTGGGGTAAAAAAATCAGACAGAAGGGATAAAGCAGCCGTGGATAAGGTCAGTGCGGCACTTATATTGCAAACATATATTGATAAACGAAAAAAAATATGATTTTACCTATTTATTTATTCGGTTCTGAGGTGTTAAGAAAAAAAGCTGAGGAGGTGGATTTTAACAATGTGGAGAAGGAGGAGTTAAAACAATTTATTCTTGATATGCAGGAGACCATGAAAAAAGCTGATGGTGTAGGACTTGCAGCACCGCAGGTGGGGAAAAGCATTCGGGTTCTTATTGTTGACGGGAGCGATATTGCTGAAACCTATGACTACTTAAAAGGTTTTAAAAGAGTTATGATTAACCCTGTGGTATTGGAGGAGAGTGCCGAGAAGGTGGAATATAGTGAAGGGTGTCTGAGTGTCCCTGGTATTCATTGTGATATAGTGCGTCCAAAGAGGATAAAGATCTCTTATTATGATGAAAACTTGGTTAAAAAGGAGGAAGAACTCGATAAATTTGCCTGTAGAATGGTGCAACATGAATTAGATCATCTCGAAGGGGTTATATTTGTCGATAAGGCGGCTCCTGTAAGAAAGAAAATGATAAGTGGTAAACTAAACAACATAACTAAAGGTAAGACAGATACTTCATATAAAGTTAAATTAGATAAAAAATAAGGAGATTATTATGGGAGCTTTTCATGCTTATGACATTAGAGGAATTTACGGAAAGGATTTTAATAAAGAGGATGCATATAAGATAGGTTATTTTATACCGGAGTTGCTTAGTGCCGATAAGGTTTTAGTAGGGAGGGATGTACGTGTCTCGTCTCCAGAGATACATGATGCTCTAATTGCAGGGATAACAGATGCAGGTGCGGATGTTTATGATATAGGGCTATCAACGACCCCTATGGTCTATTATGCCACCGCTGCAAAGGATTTTAAGGCTTCGGTACAGATTACTGCTTCTCATAATCCTAAGGAGTACAATGGTCTGAAAGTCTCTCGTGAAAAGGCACTTCCGGTAGCTTATGATACAGGTCTTAGCACCATAGAAAGGTGGATTAAAGAGGGGAGAGAGACGCCTTGTAATGCTCAGAAAGGGAGGGTGGTTAATTTAGATGTGTTAGATGAGTATATTACCTTTCAAAAGGGTTATAAGGGGGACTACTATAATCTTAAAATAGGGGTTGATGTCTCTAATGGTATGGCAGCTCTTTTTATCAAAAAGATTTTAGGGA
>CAYSND010000148.1:0-4713 GCA_964432305.1 uncultured Muribaculaceae bacterium
TCTCGAAAAAGCAAGTGTAGCAGGAGATATAGTGCCATTTGTAAAATTCATATCCTCAGTCTGAATATGTCTCGCCTTCATGCAATCATTGGGATAAAAAAATATGCTTACAGATTTCTCTATAAGCATATTTTAGATTATAAGTGGAGTTCGGATTAGATTTTTACGCAGCGGACTGAAGAGGCGTAGGCACGACCTGTACCGCCACTGTCAACTCTATGACTGCCTTTATCGTCTAAAAGCCATAAGACAGACTTTTTAGCTTCCCCTCCATTTGGAGTACTCGACCAGTAGTAGCCGATTTCATCGCGAGAAGCTGTATCGCCACCTGCATATCTCATACCGGCAGCCGGAAAGAAGAGAGAGGTGCCATCAACAATGAGACCTTTAAGAACGTTGTTACCATGAGTGCCAGTAGTCCAAGTAAAACTCAATTTATCCAAAGACTCGAATTCACTCTTTGTAGGTACGCGCCAACCATCAGGACATGGGTCGTAATCACCCTTCTGCGGAGCAGTTTCAGAACCCTTATTCCAAAGAGAGGAAGAAGGAGAAGTGCACCAGTCGTAGGGCTCGTAAAAAGTACTGTAGAATTTATAATAATTATCAGAAATGTTCGCAGTTGCAGCATCACACTGATTATAAACAAAGTAGGGCTCAAATTCATCATAATTATTATAGGTCTGACCATATTTCCTTCCCCACTGATAAAGTTTGCCATAACGAAAACCTTTTTTACTCTCACTTACATAAGGTTTGTAACCGCAGTTAACAGGGGCAAATGTCCTTATAACAATATCACTTCCCATTTTTAAAAGCACTACCACACCTTTTCCTGTGTAGTCGAGTCCCTCTGTATAATCATCATAAGCTGTTCCGGTATAGCTCACCTTTAACGGAAAGATATTTGAAGCAGTAGCATCTGTGGCTCTCGTGGAAGCCTTAACCATATAACCGGTTTTGGTCTCTATAGAAACGGTAAGGTCTCCTTCTGGATAATTTGCCGCCGGGAGAACTATGTGGAAATTAACACCTTCCGAGGTTAAAGCAACACCTGTTCCACAGTCTAATACCACCTCATCAAGTGCGTCTGCTTTCATAGATAATTTATATTCGGCACTCTCATATTTTACCTCTGCCTTTCCACTGAGCTGTTTGGAAGCACTCTTTATGGTTATCCTAACAACTTCTCCTGTCCCTTTTACATTCAGCCTGATAACTGAGCAGAGATTCTGGAATGATAAACTGCTCCCTGATGTCCACTCCCCCACTCGTGCTACTGCAGGGTTATAACCATTATCAAATCCTCCCACCTTATACTTCTGAACATGGGGGAGAGTAACAGTAAAAGCGTTATTAGTATTAGAATATGATACCACCTTGTCAGCAGGATAATAGGCAACCACTACGTTCTCGAATGTAGTAGCCGAACCGGTAAAAGTGGCAATCGAATTAGGAGTAGCTATAGAAGTGGTAAAAGTGGTACCTGTAGTAGCAGTAGTTAAGCTTGCATTAGGAACGATACAGATAGCATCATCCTTATTCCATAATACTTGACGAGTAGCATCCGTCTCTTCTCCGTTAAGGGTGGTTTTAGTCTCAGACGAAGGGGTGGGGTAGGAAGCCTTAATAGCAGTAAACTGATTGGCAGGTTCTATCTCTGTTTTCTTATCACAACCATTAGTGAAGATAAGTAAGCCCGAAAAGGCTAAAATGATCGATAATCTCTTTTTCATAACTTTTTCTTTTTTAATGTTAATAATAAATTACCAGTCAACTTCAGAACCCTGTCCAAAACTACTTGTACCACTACCTGTCTGAGAAGCAGCAAAGCCGCACTCGACAGAAATTTCTAACACCTCCACTCGGGGAGAGGTATAGCCACAGAGTCCGATACTCTTTACCGAACTCGATTGCAACTCAGGTTGCAAATTGATCTCTGATTTTCCTTTCATAAGGTTTTTGATTGTTAGTTAATAATTGAATATTTTATACGGATTTTATACAGATAATTAATCATACAAAATTAATCCATGGAAAAATAGAGGGCTTGTTGAATTCACAATTTCTCCTTATTAAAACAACAATTTTTTAAAAAGTTCGCCACATTGTTTTTGGTTTCACCCCAAAACCTTGTTAAAACAACAATTGTGAATTTAACAAGCCTGTTTTTAAAAAAATCAAACTACTTTTGCGTAACCAAACAACAAAAAACTGATGGAGCGATTTTATTTTGACACCCTACTCCTAGCTTGGGCATTCACACTCTATTTCGGTATATACTTTATATTCGGAAAGGTTCCGAAGAAAGAGATCTTTAGTCTCTATGAACGCTCCCGAAAAGTATTGGGAATAGGATTAATTATTTATGGGGTACATATGTTCTTACAATGGAAATTAAATTTCCGGACAAACGCCCCACATTTAGCTACTGCATTAAACCTCTCTTGCCTCTATATCGAAGCAATAATTTTCGGAATGTCCCTAATATCGCTTTTAGATGGAAAATATATTAATGGTCGTCAAATTAGACGAGATTTTATAGCGTGGGGCATTTGGGAGGTAATTGTCTGGAGTACAGTATTCTCTCTTGATGGGACTCTCCGTAGTATTATTTTAATCATAGCAGCGATTTGGTTCTTCTTAGAAGCGCTTAGGATTTCTATACTATTCTTTAAAACATATAACAGAGCCATAAAAAAGATGCAAGAATACTACTCTGAAGAGATAGAGATATTTATAAAATGGATGCTAAAAAGCGTATATGGGGTGGTCTTTTATGGATTATTTGGGGCTGTACAGGCTTTCGGGTCAAAAGGTGTTATTGGGGTTTATACATTTGTAGGGATATTTCTATTAGGCTACATATTTTCGTGCTTTATAAATTATCTTGTCAATTATGAGGAGGTGGAACGGGCTATAAAAGAGGAAGATAGTCTTAACAAAGGGATTAACTATTCCATCTCGAATAATAAAGTCGAGGCAAATATAAAAAAATGGATAGCAAATAACGGATATACACAAAGCGGAGTTAATATCGAGCAGGTAGCATTATTAACACATACTAATCGCACCTATCTATCTTCCCATATAAAAAGAACATACTGCTGTTCTTTTAGGGAGTGGATAGCGAAATTACGTATAGAGCAGGTGAAGAAATTACTCTTGGAAGAAGAATTCTGTACTATTGTTTCGATAGCTGATAGGATGGGATTTAATTCCGCATCACAACTAACTCATACTTTCACACTATATGAAAATATCTCACCTAAAAAATGGCGAGAAGAAAACAAACCGCAGAAACTAGCCTAAATCTCAGAATTAACTGAACTTTTTAAAACTCTACCACCATCGAGGTCATGGGGGGGAGAGTGGTGGGGGAACCAACCGGAACAGAAACTCCACTTAAAACATCCTTTCCTATGGGGGTTTTATCACCGAAAACCTCCTTATAAATATTCCAATTTATGCTATAAGGAGCAGAGGAGTTATTTATGGCTACCATAACTAGATTTTTGTTAGGCGTTGTAGCCCCTTTTGCCTCCCTGAAATAGATATAAGCATTTGAATTTGATTCAGGACAAAAATGTTTAAGTTTCCCTTCGCAGATCGCTTTAGAGGTCTTTCTCCAGTTTAGCAGAGTACGGACATGGTTAAATAATTCGTTCTGTTCTTTGCTACGCCCTTCTGCAGTAAAAGCACTCTTGGCATCTGACTGCCACCCCCCTGGGAAGTCCACCCTCTCCTGACAATGCCCTATCGTCCCATCTGCACTCCTAAGCATCACCTCATCCCCTGTATAGAGCTGTGGAACACCACGAGTGGTAAGAATAAGTGTATAGGCATTTTTCATTCTACTAACATCTCCCCCCAATATATGAGCAGGGCGTGGTGTGTCATGATTTGACATAAATACTAAAAGGTTATAAGGGTCTGAATAGACATTGTCCATAGAGAGGGAGCTGTAAACCCTCTTTATCCCTTTGTCCCAATAAGGGATAGGGGCATTTTCATTAAATGCAGTAATCTGATCTTGAAGGACGAAATCCATAACCATTGTAAGGTTTGAATTAAAGCCATCCGCGTTTTTGGTTTTACCCCCCTCCCAATAGGCAATCTCTGTAGGGTTATGAAACCAACACTCTCCCAAAATAGTCAACTGAGGGTACTCCTTTAAGACATTTGCACTCCACTCTGCTACCTTGTTTTTATCGCTATAAGGATATGTGTCTACTCTAAGACCATCTAAATCGGCATACTCAATCCACCAAACAGCCCATTGAGTAAAGTAGCGTAAAAGATACTCGTTTGTAAGATTCATATCCGGCATAGAGGTGTCGAACCACCCCTTTACACAGAGGTCTCTGTCATAGAGACTCGAATGAGGGTCAGAGTGGGTGGACATCATAAAATTACTCCTTGTAAAGGTGTCAAATTTGTTAATCCAATCATTAAAAGGCTCGTTTTTATACCACCAATGCGCCGTTCCGCAATGATTTACAACAATATCTTGGATAAACTTAAGTCCTCGTGCATGTGCCTCTGAAACCATCTTTTTATATAACTCATTGGTCCCGAATCGAGGGTCAACTTTATAATAATCTGCACAGGCGTAACCATGATAAGAGTAGTTAGGTTCATTATCTAACAATATCGGTGTAGGCCAAATCGTGGTTACTCCCAAGTCTGCAAGGTAATCGAGGTTATTAATAA
>CAYSND010000149.1:0-4710 GCA_964432305.1 uncultured Muribaculaceae bacterium
TTTTCCTTCTTTGCCGGACCCATATTCTCGCCGGCGAGGACAAAGCTGGTTTTCTTGGATATGGAGCCTACATTCTTGCCCCCTTCGCGCTCAATAATCTCCTTGTATTGCTCGCAAGAGGGGATTAGACAGGATAGAGGGGCATAATATAGGAACGGAATCTGTTAGAGCCTGTTCAGAGTTTGCTGTCGAAAATAAAATAAAATATCTCTCCCTCTTTGCCTTCTCTGAAGAGAATTGGAATCGTCCGCAGGAGGAGGTCTCTGCACTAATGTCTCTTATGGTAAGGTCTGTTATAGATGAAAAACCTACCTTCAAAAAGAACAATATCAAATTCTTGGTTATCGGAGATAGAAGCCGACTCTCGGAGGAGCTTTTAAGTGAGATTGATACTGCAATAGAGGAGACTAAAAATAATACAGGACTCACTTTAATAGTCTTTTTAAGCTATAGCGGCAAGTGGGATATACTTCAAGCCATTGAGAGATTTACAGAAGAGAGAACGAAATCCGCTATTAGCGGTGGGGGAGTCTCTTCCAACACTCTTCCCCCCTTTGAGCAGTATCTTGCCACTTTTGGTATCCCCGACCCGGATCTGCTAATTAGAACAAGTGGAGAACAGAGAATCAGTAATTTCATGCTTTGGCAGATGGCTTATACTGAATTTTACTTTACCGATATCCTTTGGCCCGATTTTCGCAAAAATGACTTTCGTGCCGCTCTTGAGAGTTACACCTCTCGCCAGAGACGGTATGGAAAGACAAGTGACCAAATAACTTAGAACCATTGTCCGAATGAACATTAGAACGATATTGCTTTTTGCACTTCTCCTTTTTCCTGCCATATTAAAAGGACAGGAGACTAAAACTGAGGTTGATAATGGAATAATTGTCGATTATGACAAACCTAAACAATATATTGTTGGGGGGTTGGAAGTAACCGGAATAAAATATTTAGGCAGAGATCAAATCGTAGCTCTGACCGGAATTCAGATAGGGCAGACAATAACTATCCCTAGTGAAGAGATCTCAGAAATTTTAAAAAGACTCTACCTTCAGAGATTTACTTCTAGTGTTGCACTTTTTATTGACTCACTTTCATCTGAAAAGGATACAGCTTTCCTTCGACTTGACCTTCAAGAGAGACCGAGGGTGTCACGCTGGAATAAAAAATTCCGAGCAAACGGATTTAATGGAGAGAATGAGTCTTAAACGAGGAAGCGAACTTTCTGAGTATGTTATTAGGTCATCCACAGGAATTATTAAAAATTATTTCAAGGAGAAGGGTTTTATAAATGCTAAGATCAATGTCCTTCAGGAGAATGATACCCTGATTAAAAATGCAGTTAGAGTAACATTCGATATAGATAAGGGGAAGAAGGTAAAAATTAAAAAGATTACATTTGAAGGGAATAGTAATGTCTCGGAGGGGAAGCTCGCTCGCTCTATGGATAAGACTAGGGATATGCGTCTAAGCAACTTCTTTAAGACTAAAAAATTCAATGATAAAGAGTACGAAAAAGATAAGAAATCACTTATAAGTGCATTTAATGAAGCCGGTTATAGGGATGCCAAAATAGTACGTGATTCTATTTACTATATTGAAGATGGGAGACTCGGTATTAATTTCAAATTAGATGAGGGACAACAGTATCATTTCAGGGATATTAAATGGACCGGAAACTCTCTATATACAGAGGAGGAGTTAAACTCCGTCTTGAAAATCTCTAAAGGAGATGTCTATGATGTGGTGACAATGGAGAAGAGGCTTTACGGAGATGGGAAAAAGACGCAAATGGATATTGCCTCTCTTTACAGAGATAGGGGATATCTCTTTTTCAATGTAATCCCCGTGGAGGTCAATATAGATAAGGACTCCGTGGATATCGAAATGAGAATGGTGGAGGGGAAGCCTGCAGTCTTTAACAACATTATAATAAATGGTAATACTATTACCAACGAAAGAGTTGTTCGCAGACAGGTCTTTACTAAACCTGGCTATCTCTATAGCCAGTCGGTTTTAGAGAGGTCTATAAGGGAGATCTCCTCTATGGGGCATTTCGATCCCGAATATGCAACTGATGCTGCACGTGGTTTCTCCATTATTCCTAATCAGTTAAATAATACAGTGGATGTAACTTATAATGTTCAAGAGAAACCCAATAGCCAGCTCGAACTCTCCGGAGGATGGGGTGGATACTCCTTTGTAGGAACGGTAGGGGTAAGTTTTAATAACTTCTCTGCAAGAAAACTCTTTGATAAAGGGGCTTGGAAACCTGTTCCACTTGGAGATGCACAGTCCCTATCTATTAGATTCCAGACAAACGGGTCTTATTATACTGCTTTCTCAGCTAGTTTTATGGAGCCATGGCTTTTCGGTAAAAAACCGACTTCCTTGAATCTCTCCGCTTATTATACTAAACAGACAAACTCCTACTACTACTATCTAAACGCAGATCAGTATATGGAAGTTTATGGTTTAGCAGCCTCTCTCGGTAGTCGCTTAAAATGGCCCGACAACTATTTTGTTCTTTATCATGAATTGAGTTGGCAGACATATAACTTAAAGGATTGGCAGTATAACTTTATATTCTCAAATGGTAAATCTAATAATATAAGTTATAAGGTTACCTTAAATAGGAACTCTACTGACCAGCCTGTTTATCCGAGGGAGGGCTCTGATTTTACCTTCTCTCTTCAGGTAACCCCTCCATACTCAGCTTTTAGACCTGAGAATACGGACTATAAGAATATGATAGACCAAAAGAAGTATAAATGGATAGAGTATCATAAATGGACATTTAAAGGCTCTTTGTTTACAAAGTTGGTAGGTGATTTAGTCTTAATGACTCGAGCTCAGTTCGGTTACTTAGGCTACTATAATAGAAAATTGGGTTATTCTCCTTTCGAGGGGTACCAGGTTGGGGGAGACGGAATGTCAGGATATAACACTTATGGGGCTGAGATTATCCCTCAAAGGGGGTATGAAAACTACTCTTTGACCCCTATTATTAATGGGGCTTATGCCGGACATGTTTATGATAAGTTTACTGTCGAATTAAGATACCCTGTAATTCTCCAGCCCCAGTCCACTATCTATGCTCTGCTCTTCTTAGAGGGGGGTAATGCATGGTCTGATATTAGAGATTTTAACCCTTTCCAGATCAAACGTTCAGCCGGTGTTGGGGTTCGTGTAATGCTCCCTATGGTTGGACTCCTTGGGATAGACTGGGCGTGGGGATTTGACCCAGTGGGTTCTAAGACACGAGGAGGTTCCAATTTCCACTTCCTTATTGGACAACAATTCTAAAAAACGATATTATGAAGAAGACATTTTTAGTAGTTATAGGAATATTTTTATCTTTGCCGTTTGTTAGCGCACAGAAGGTTGGATATGTAAATACTGAAACCATACTAAACCAAATTCCCCAATATGTTGCAGCCCAAAAGAACCTTGAGGAGTTAGGTAAAAAGTATATGACTCTTATAGAGAACGAATCCGGCAAGGTTGATGTTGCATATAAAAGTTATCAGGCAGATAGGCCTAAACTTACTGAGCGTGAAAAACAGATGAGGGAGAGTGAAATAATCGAGTTGGAGAGAGGGGTTAAAGAGAAACAGAAAGTATATTTCGGAGAGGATGGAGTTATGTCAAAAAAGTCCTCCGAATTACTCGATCCGATTAAAGGTAGGGTTGAAAAAGCCATAGAAAAAGTGGCAAAAGCAGGTGGGTATGTTATTATTATAGATTTAGCTGCCATAAAAGGGGTGGTCTATAAAGATGCAGCAGCCGACCTTAGTCTTGAAGTGGTAAAAGAATTATAGAAAAATTATTAAGCAATATTTATGATGAAAAAAATCGCAACAGTTTTAATCCTCTTTTTTGTCGGAATGACAACTACGATTAACGCACAAAATGCACAAGAGTTTAAGTTTGGGCATATTAATCTTCAAGAGACTATTTACCTTATGTCGGAAATGGACTCTGCAACAGTCGTGCTCGAAAAGTATAGTGCACATTTACAAGAAACATTTACTTCTATGCAAAATGAGTTTTATACAAAGTATAACACTTATCAGCAGATGAGTGCTAATTGGACACCTGCTGTTCTTGAAACCAAGAGCAAGGAGTTGCAAGAGATGGAGCAGCGGATTCAAAGTTTCCAGCAGTCTGCTCAGCAGGAGCTCCAGGACAAACAGTCAGAGCTGCTTAAGCCTATCTACCTCAAGGCTAATGATGCTCTAAAAAAAGTTGGTAAAGAGAATAAATTTACCTACATTTTTGACATTTCTGCTTCTGGACTCCCCTATGTAAATGAAAGTGTAAGTGTCGATGTTACTGAAATGGTAAAAAAGGTACTTAATATTCCTCTCGATAAGAAGATTTCAAACAAGAGATTGACTGAGTAAGAATAGTTTTAGAATTAAACTAATATTTTAGTTATGGCATCAAATAATAATTTTTGATGCCATAATTGTTATAGATTGTTACTATTATTTTTTGTTAAGAGAAATTAATGCTATATTTGTACGATTAATATATTCAAAAAATGCAGCACAAAATTATTGATATTCAAAATGTTGTTATCCGTTTCTCCGGTGACTCCGGAGATGGAATGCAGTTAACAGGCACATTGTTAGCCGACTCTTCTGCAGTATTTGGAAATGAAATATCCACTTTCCCTGATTATCCCGCTGAAATTCGTGCTCC
>CAYSND010000150.1:0-4704 GCA_964432305.1 uncultured Muribaculaceae bacterium
AATACTCTCAGGTCGCTCACTTGATGATATGATTGCTAATACACGAGCATTAGATGGACAAGATGATAAACACTCCCCTTTTGACTTTGCTCTTTGGAAAAAAGCCTCTCCTGAGCATATTATGAAATGGGATTCCCCTTGGAGTTTAGGTTTCCCGGGATGGCACCTCGAATGTTCTGCTATGAGTGCTAAATATCTTGGTGAACAGTTTGATATACACGGAGGAGGGATGGATCTATTATTCCCTCATCATGAATGCGAATTGGCACAGAATCAAGCCTCAAGAGGGACAGCAGGGGTAAGATATTGGATGCATAACAATATGATTACTATCAACGGGCAGAAGATGGGTAAGTCGCTTGGTAATTTTATTACTCTAAATGAACTCTTTAACGGTAATCATAAAATGCTTGAGCAGTCATATTCTCCTATGACTATAAGGCTTTTTATTTTGCAAGCACATTATCGCAGCACTTTAGATTTTAGTAATGCTGCTTTACAGGGGGCAGAAAAGGGACTAAAAAGGGTTTTACAAGCCGCAAAAGATGTTAAATCTCTATCAGCTAAGGAGGGAACAGAGGAGAATGAAGAGGTGTTAACTCTTTATAATGGAGTTTTGGATGCGTTGTGTGATGATATGAATACCCCTATAGCCCTCTCTCATATTTTTGATGCAGTCCGTATCGTTAATTCAACTAAAGAGGGACAAATATCTTTAAATGGAGAAGACAAAGCCCGTCTTGACCATCTGTTTAATGTAGTGCTTCCAGAGGTATTGGGGATAGTAGATGAGCGCACTGAATCAGGAAATGAAACTCTAATTTCCGGGCTTATGGAGATGGTATTGGAGATGCGAAAAACTGCTAAATCCAATAAAGACTTTACAACAAGCGATAAGATAAGAGATAGTTTGAAGGAGCTCGGCGTTCAGATAAAAGACACTAAGGATGGCGCTGAGTGGTCACTCTCCTAATAGTTAAAAACAATATTTTTTATAATATCAGGATGAAGGCTGTTTGCTACAGGGCAGGTTTTTGCTGTAGATTCAATAAGCCTTTTATCTTTGTCTGAGTAACTACTCCCATTAGGAAAATTAAACACTATTTTTATCTCTGCTACTCGGCGAGGGTTGGATGCCATTACTTTTTCTATTTCGAGAGAAGTGCCATCTAAAGAGAATCCATAGGCGTTGGCTGAGATCCCCATGATAGTAAGCATACAGGAGCCAAGGGATGCAGCAAAAATATCAGTAGGCGAGAAAAATTCCCCTTTTCCATTATTGTCGAGGGGGGCATCAGTGATTATTTTATTCCCCGATTGGATATGCTCCATCTCAGTGCGTAAATTGCCGAGATAGATGGTTCTCATTTTAGTCATGGCGATGAAAAATTTTATAGTGATTATGATCTTCTTTTACTATGGATGCAAGTAGTGTTGCAGAGGTGCAGTTTTCCACTTTCACTATTACATATTCTCCCGGTTTATGATTCTCAGCAGGAAAAACACAAACTTTATTTCCTGAGGTTCTTCCGAAAAGTTCTTCTTTATTCTTCTTAGAGGAGCCCTCAATTAAAACTTCAAAAGTTTGTCCGATGTCACGTTTATTACTTGCGAGCGAGAGTTCATTCTGCAAAGCGATTATTTCATTCAGCCTTCTTGTTTTGGTCTCAAGAGGAACATCGTCAGGGAAAGAACGGGCAGCCTTTGTATCTGGTCGTTCAGAGTATTGAAACATAAATGCTCCATCAAATCCGACTATTTCCATAAGAGAGAGCGTCATTTGATGATCCTCCTCTGTTTCAGAGCAGAATCCTGCTATTATATCTGTTGTTATACAGGCTTCAGGAACAAATTCCCTAATTTTATGTATTCTTTCCAAATATGATTCACGACTATATTTCCTATTCATTTTTTCAAGAATTCTATTGCTACCAGACTGAACAGGGAGATGAATATGAGCACAGATATTACGATACATAGCCATAGAATAGAGAACACTATTCCCCATATCTTTTGGATGAGAGGTGGAGAAACGGACTCTTAAAAGGGGGTTTATTAGAGCAACCATCTCTAATAACTGGGCAAAATTAATTGTTTCAGTCGGATTATTCGGTTCGCGCCAGAGATAGGAATCGACATTCTGTCCTAATAGATTTACCTCTCGATACCCCATGTCGAAGAGAGTTTTAGCCTCTTTGACGATAGTTTGCGGATCACGACTTCTCTCCCTTCCTCTAACAAAAGGGACGACACAGTAGGTACACATGTTGTCACACCCCCTCATTATGGAGATAAAAGAGGTGACACCGTTTTTATCCATTCTTACAGGGTCAATATCATCATAGGTCTCTTTTTTAGAAAGAGTCACATCTATCTGCTTTGGTTCCTCTTTGAGAGCGTTTAAAAGAGATGGGAGCTCCCTATAGGAATCAGGTCCTAAAACAAGATCTACTGCAGGGTGTTTTAGAAGAGTCTCTTTAAGCCTTTGTGCCATACACCCCAATACTCCTACTATTACCCCCTTTCTTTGTTTTTTTTCTTGTAGAAACCTTTCAAGTCTCCCCCACACCCTCTGTTCGGCATTCTCTCGTATAGAGCAGGTATTTATAAGAAGTAATTCTGCCTCTTCAATACTCTCGCTTAGATTAAATCCCTCCTTTAAAAGAATAGATACGACGAGTTCTGTGTCATATACATTCATCTGACATCCATAAGTTTCGATAAATACTCTCTTTGTAATCATACAGCAAAGATAAGTTTTTTATATCTTTGTAGAATGAAAAATATTTAATTATGAAACGAATATCTTTTATCATCTCCTTATGTTTGCTGGTTCTAACGAGTTGTACGGATTATAGTGCAGTTTCTATTAACTCAGTAGGGCTTGAAAGTTTTAAGTTAGAGAGTACTACAAAGGCGAAAGTGATTGTTTCGGCAGTTGTAAATAACCCTACATCTAAAGTTTTAATTTTAGAGAGTGTAGAGGGGGTATTATATAGAGATACGGTGAAGTTTGCTAATATTAATCTATTGGAGCCGACTTCAGTTGGCTCAAATATTGAAGAGAAAGTAAATATTACTACGGAGCTCTTTTTAATAGACCCTATAGCACTCCTCTCCACTGGTCTGAATTTTAGAAATATGAGGTCAGATGAGTTTAAGGTGGATGGGGTGGTGACGGTAAGACCTGAGGGGGGGTGTAAAAAGAAGTTTCGTATAAAAGGAATACCTGTAACCCAATTATTTGAATATTTTAAGTAGATGAAACGATTATTATTATTACTTCCCATTTTGTTTATTACTCTGAATCTCAATGCTCAGGGGATACAAACCGCAGAACAGAATATAGGGGTGGTACAGGATACTATTCCTCATAGAGATACTCTCTCCTTTGAAAAACTCGTCTATTCTTTGGGTGGAACCATAATTTGCTCAGACTCTTTGAAAGTAACCATGCAAAAGCAGCTACTTAAGAATAAAAAAAGGACTTTCACAGGGTATAGAATTCGAATATTTTTCGATAATAAACAGAATGCAAGAGTAGTATCAGAACAGATTTCTGCTGCTTTCTCTGAACAATACCCCTCTATTCCTGTCTATAGGGAACATGCAAATCCTTATTTTAAGGTATCGGTAGGGAACTTTAGGACTAAGTCAGATGCAATGAAGTTCTTAAATGAGATCAAGGATGTTTATCCCTCTGCCTTTCTCGTTAGAGAGGCTTTTTCCACCATTTAGGGCGGACTTTATTTGCCATTGCCTGCAGCAGGAACTGCATAGGTTTAATATGTCTCTCTAATTTTTCGGGATATATATCAGCCATTCTAATAAGAATCCCTGTCTCTTCCACTCCACCAAACTCCTCATTTATGGCAGTTCCGAATACATTCATTGAAGGGGAGAGGTTTATATAGGAGTTAATGAGAGGGGGGATATGTTCTCCATATATTTTTAATTCATTACTAAGAACTTTATATGCTTCATTATATTCAAGGTTCTTAAATAACTCTTTATAGTATGGATTATTAATATCGAAATCAATAGGGTTAATAGGAGTTACTAATCCCTCTTTATCAGGGAAATAGTTGTTAAGGAAATTGAGCAGGGTATTTCTTGCTTTATAGTTGTAGGAGGTGTACATAGTGGCTTTACCGAAAAAATACCTGTAGTTATCATATTTAACCATCAATGCGCCAAGTCCGTCCCATAAATTATCAAGGGAAAAAATAGATTTTTTTCGTCTGCTTACCTCCGAAAAATAAGAATTGACAAATGAACGCCCAAGTTCAATAGTAAATGGGAGATACTCCTCTTTGAATTTTTCTGAAAAATCAAAGAGCTCTCTTGTGGCTAATTTCTCAGGTTCTATCCCTCCGCATAAGATATATCTGTAGCCCCCTAAGATCTCTTTATCTTTTGGATCCCACACTATAAGCTGTTTATAGGGGTATTGTGAATCTGTATCGAAGCTATCTATATCAATAGATTTGCCAGTGCCACCGCCAGACATTCTAAATGCTATTTCCCTTAATCTCCCGATCTCTCTCATAGTATGGGGTGAGTCAAAGGCAGTAATTTCATATAACTCATTTCCCCCTCTGCGGGTATGACTTATAAACTTATCTTGAGTTAGTTCCTCAATAATTAAGTTTCTTTCAACAGGCTGAATTATCGGTTCCATAAACTTTATTTCTAATAATCTCT
>CAYSND010000151.1:0-4666 GCA_964432305.1 uncultured Muribaculaceae bacterium
GTTTTGGTGCTAACATAGTCGCAATTAGCCGTTGCCCCTTGTAAATCAGTAAATCTTTTATATATGGGATTGCGGACCCTGTTCCGCAATCTCTGCAATCCCCAAAAAAAATAGCGAGCATCTGCCCGCTACTTTTATTTTATTTCCGAAATCGGTTAATTCTTCACGCACCGCACAGAGAAGCCGAACGCACGGTAGTTATAATACATGCTCGAATCATCGTTGTTGAAGTCCCAGTTAGGAGCCTTCGTAACGGAGACATCACTAGACCAGTAGGAGCCGCCGTTACCACGTTTGCGGTCGGAACCACCGATGCTGCGGTACCCTGCAACAGGGAAGAACAATTTGCCATCTGCCCTACTTACTCCTTGAAGATTATCTGTTGAACCATGTTTGCCGGTAGTTAAAGAAGCAGTAGTACCTTTAACTTTAGTCAACTCCGCTTCAGTTGGAACACGCCATCCGGCAGGACAAGGGTCGTTTGTCCATGCTGTTAATTGCTTACTACTATTATTACTGTACCAATCATTTGGCAAATCAGAAGTTGTATAGAATTTATCAGCAGCCGGAGTGCCACCATTGTTTTGGAATACGCCGCCACTCCATGTCGCTGCTTCTGCGGTCTGAACTGAGTGGTCATCTGTTGTGTTATAACCACCTCCATCTCTCCTACCCCACTGATATAGCTTACCATAAGTATAACCTTTATATGCCGGAGATTCTGTGGCAGGCTCGTAACCGCAATTCACAGGGGCGAAGGTTGTACCATCTACTGTAACTCCTGCACCAAAGTCTAATCCGTTCTCGAGATATTTGTTTGCAACATCTGCATAATCAAACGCTGGCATACTCATGATAATGTTACGAGTAATTGCTGCTGCGGTTTTTGTCGTACTCTTTAGCATACCTCCGGTAGTACTCTCAACATGAACAGTGAGCTTGTTATCTGCCTTAACATCTATAGGGGGAACTACGATATAAAAATCTGTATTTGCATTTAATGTCACACCACTTGTCCCAAGATTTAACGCCACAGTATATTCTGCATCGGATGCCATTACTATTTCAGGGTTACCTGCTGTATAAGTCATAGCCACAGTAGCCTTACCACTAAGCTTTGTAGTCTGACTCCTTACGATTATCCTCTTTATAGTTTTACCGGAACTCGCATTAAGAGTTATCTTTAATATACCGCAGAGATTCTTAAATTCCAAAGTACCTTCAGCTGTACGATAAGCAACCATAGGATTCATGTCAGTAGCAAAACCACCTTCTGGTCTGTAAGTCTGCTCGCTTGGAAGAGTAAAGCTAATCGTCTTATCACTACTTATCGTTACACCTGCACTATATGGGTAAAAAGCATAGGCTTTAGCATCTGAGCCACTTCCTGTAAAGGTGGCGGATTTGGTGCCTTGACCGCTTGCAAGAGTAAACTCATTCCTTGTGGTTACATCACCAAAAAAGACAGCTATCTTATCTCCTGATGACCATCTTACCTCTTGACCTACAAGAGTGGTCTTAGTATCACTCCCCTGCTGCTCCATAGAAGCTGTCAAGGTAGTCTGAGTATTTGGCTCTATAGAACCGTTCTTCTTTTCGCAACCCACTACTGATAATAAAGCTGCCGACACAAGTGCCATTGCACCCAATCTTATTAATTGATTTGTTCTCATTTTTCTTTCCTCCTTTTTAATTAATCCCAGCTACCTGTTCCGTTAGTGAAGTCCTCATTAGCACCTGTCTGAGAAGCGGCAAAGCCACTCTCGACCCTCATTTCCATTACCTCCACCTCGGGAGAATGGTAAAGAGAGGAGCCGGACTCTCTCTGAGTGTTTCTCTGTAATTCTTTCTCTTTCATAAAATTGTTTTAGTTTGAATGTTATATGTTGTTTTGTTTAATAAAGTCTTAATAAATGGAAATAAAATATCTCCCCGCATTACCTAATGCAGATGAAAAAATAATAAGAAAAGATTTGTTTAGATGCCCCCCCTTTTTTGACAAACTCACTGTAACTCAAATAGTTACAGCCATATGTGGGAGAGGTCGAGTTTATGAAGTTCATAATGCTTGGTTTATTAACGCAAATGTAAAGATTTTTACTAATCCAGCAAAATTATATTTCTATCATCACCGACTCCCCGAAATGTCATTACAGACCCGACGACTGTCATTGCGGACCCTGTTCCGCAATCTCCATAAAAAAAGTAGCGAGCATATTGCCCGCTACTTTAATTTTATTTCCTAAATCGGTTATTTCTTCACGCACCGAACTGAATAGCCAGCTGCACGAAGGCCATAATTGGCCACGGTGGCGGTGCCATCAGACTTGAAGAATAGATACCACGCAAAATCACCATTTGGTGTATTCGACCAATAGCGACCGAAGGTACCTCTGTCGTTCGCACAATCACCATTATAGTTACGGGAGCTAGCAGCAGGGAAGAAAACAGCACTCGTATTCTGATTAGCGGCATTATATCCTACACTACCACTAAACCAATAACCATTCTGAATATTATATGATGTCCAATTAGATTTATTAGCCTTTAATGCAGTTAACTCTGTCTCAGTGGGAACTCTCCATCCGGCAGGACAGGGGTCTTTAAAAGCTTCTACATTAGTGTGATCCCACTTTGTTAATCCCTTGCCACTTGTATTAGTGTACCAATCATATGTGTTAGAATGACCTTCATAAAACGCCCCTGCTTCAGGGATGCCGCTAAATATTCCGTTATCATCCCAAGTTTCAACTGTGTATTTTTCAACAATAGCATCAGCAGCATCATCGTAAGTACCATCCTGATACCCCTGACCATCTCTCCTACCCCACTGATATAGCTTACCATACTTGTAATTAGTAGCATCATAACCGCAGTTCACAGGGGCAAAGGTTCTATCGCCAATAGATCCTCCTAAAGCTACAGTAACCCCCATACCAAATTCTAACCCATTATCGCGATATATCCCGTCAGTAGCATCTGCATAAGACAACTCACTCATTGGCGTGATAAAGCTACGCTCAACTGACGCAGATGCATTTTGGGTAGATTTTAACATACTTCCGGTCGCACTCTCAACATGAACAGTGAGTTTATTAGCGTCTGAAACAGACATAGGGGGAACTACAATATAAAAAGAGTGAGCTGTACCTGTCAAAGCTACTCCTGCTCCAAGATTTAATGACACGGTATTTTCTGCATCAGATGCCATAGAGATAACAGGACCCTCTTCTCCATAATTCATCTCCACAGTAGCATCACCGCTAAGTTTAGTGGTTTGACTTCTAACTATAATCCTCTTTATAGTCACACTCCCCGTAAGCTGAATCTTTAATATTCCACATAAGTTCTTAAAAGACAAGTTATCTACAGTAAGCCCGTATGCTACCATAGGATTCATCTTTTCAGCAAAACCGCCCTCTGGTCTGTAAGTCTGCTCACTCGGAAGGGTAAAACTAATCTTATGAGAGCCATCTATTGTTACATCTTCACCATTAGGGTAAAAAGCAAAGATAGTGGTACCTGTACCAGCCGTTCCAGTAAAGGTACCTGTGGCACTACCATCCCCACTTTCAAGAGTAAACTCTTTATTTTCGGTTTCATCACCATAAAATACAGATATCTTATCATTTGCTGACCAGAAAACATCTTTAGTGGAATTATTAAAAAAGGTCTTAGTATTACCCCCCTGCTGCTCCATAGAAGCTGTCAAAGTAGTCTTAGTAGTAGGCTCTTCTGAACCCTTCTTTTCGCAACTTGCCAATGATAATAATCCTGCAGAGATAAGTGCCATTGCACCCAATCTTAAAAATTGATTTGTTCTCATTTTTCTTTCCTCCTTTTAATTATTACCAGTTGCTCACAGGTTTTTCACCAAATTTTTCATTAGAACCGGCAAAGCCGCTCTCGACTCTGATTTCCATCACCTCCACAATTGGGGAAGTATAAAGAGAGGAATCGGACTCTCTCTCGTTGTTTATTCTTATTTTCTCTATCATAAAAAGTGTTTAAAAAAGTAAATAAATAAAAAATACCACTCACATTGATAAATGTAAGTGAACCATAAAAGCAAAAAATTCAATAGTATGAGAAAATTATGGACTCCCTTAAAACCCACCCTCTATAAGGCAGAAGATCAAGGTTATATGGTGATGATATAGAAAATCTAAGGCACATAATATTTAATTTGGGTTGCAAAAATAATTATATTTGATAAATCAGAAAAGAGCTAAACAAAAAAATAATATGTTTTTATTACATATTTAACAACCCCTCTTTAAACACTCACACTATAGTCATTATGGATTCATATTTTGTCGTCAGGAAGCAGGCGATGTCATTGATTGCTTTGACAAGCAATACGAGCCTCGCACTTTTATCCATGTCAGCTTTTGCAATCAGATAGCTCTGTGGGGCACTTTTCATGCAAAAGCTAACATGCCTAAAAACTGAAAATTACTCCCCATCGCTCCCAAAGCAAGGTCAGCCAAAATACCGCTGTCAGCTTTTGCGCTAATATAGTCCTGTAGTGCCTCTTTTCTGCAAAAGCTCGCAGACCCTCAGACGATAATAACATTTTTGCCTTCCAACAGGCAAAAGTTATTTACCGTCTGAGGAGGTTTGCACATAGAATGCATATAGAGCGGTTTTGATGCAAACCTACGCA
>CAYSND010000152.1:0-4553 GCA_964432305.1 uncultured Muribaculaceae bacterium
AGTTTTTTCATTAAAAGAGATGATAGTTAAGTCCCACACTAATTAATATTATGGTCGGATAAGAGTAAATCCAATAATTATCACTCATCTTAGCAGGGTGATAGAGCCATGATAACGAGTACTGATATGTACATTCAAACTGAATTTCAATAGGTTTGAACTTCAAGGCAACTCCTCCTCCCCCTGAAATCCCATAATCATACCTTTTATCAAAGCAGTCATATCCTCCTATTTTATTCGAATTAAACCTATAACCTAAATAGGTCCCTATATTCATAATAATTCTAAAATGCTTCCCTATGTCTGCCTTAAAAGAGGAGGTAATAGGGATCTGAATGGTATTATATTTTTGGCTCAAATAATCAGAAGAATATTCAGTAGTAATACCATAGCTATTATACATTACCCCGGTACGTAAACCGAAAAAATTCAGATGCCATAATGGATGATAATAAGTATATAATAAGGCGAAATTCATAGGGGAGTGGCTCCCGGTCGGTTTATAATCGGGTACGAAACTCGTATTAGACATGGAATAGGAGTACTGAAGACCGATTAAATGCTCCTTAGGGGGCTTTGGGACACGTATAACAGTCGTATCATAAAGAAGATTCTGTGCCTCTGTAACTGATGAAAAGGCTAACATTATAGTTATGGTAACTATTATTATTTTAACTCTCTTTCTCATTTGAACATCTTGCTGATATCAATAGTCTGTTCCAATTCAGTCTTTTCCGGTATATCGAGAAGATATGCTTCATTTCCGGCTTGAGTCCCAACTCTGTAGAGCAAAACCTTTTCCGGCTGTTTCTTCTCTAACAATGAACCTGTATCTATAATTCCATTTCGATTTTTATCCTCTATTATTCTGACACTGTACTTATTAGATCTAAGGTAAGGGAAAAGTAGTTTCGAGTCCTTATCGATAATATAGGAACGAAAAACCTTATCTCTTTTTTCACTAATAAGTTCAACTATATAAGTGCCATCCACATTCTGTACATCGAGTGTAAGGGTGCTGAGCTTCTCATCTTTCGGAAGAGAGATTCTTTTATTTAAGCTATCAGCCGGAAGTCCGTTTATATCAACAAACTCTCTATGAGCCATTTTTATAATATACTCATTCCCGGGAACAAGTGGATTTTCTGGCATTAGTACATATCTACGAATATTTAAAGAGTCTTTTATTACAGTAAATTTCTCTTTGATTACCTGCTGTTTAGGGGTAATATAAGAGATCCTTACAGAGTCAAAAGGGGCTTTAAGAAGTGGATAATCAAACTCTAAGATAAATCCTTCTTTCTCTACACTTTCAGGTTCCGCAATAAATTTATAACGAGCAACCGAGTCCTTTATCTCAATAACCTTCCCTCTTTTTATCTCCTGTTTCTTTTTGGGAACAATCATTCTCAGATTCTCCACCGTTGACTGAAGTACCTTTAGAGAGTCATTGGTTTTATGATATTTAACAGAGAGCATAAGGGTGTCTGCGATAGGTTTTTGATCATTAATCCAGAGGCAGAGGCTATCTTTAGTTTTATTAAACTGTTTCAATATCTTGTCGGGAGAGATTCCTTTTATAGAAAGTGAATCAATTATTACATAAGGGGCTGCAAATTTTAGATACATCATTCTCTCTGAAAGCCTCTCCTTATTCTTTAAAAACTGTCTTGAAGAGACCTCTTTAAAGAGAGAAAGCTGAAGCAAAGAGGGGCGGGCAAGACATTGGGCTGTATCTTTAACTGAGAGGGATTTTAATGCCAATGAGTCAGGATGCATCACAAGGGAGGGGATATAGAGGGTATCAAGAAAAGCTATCCTCTCATCAGCCGGGTCATATTTATTGTTATTATTCTTATCCTCGATTGCATAAACAGCATAAGACTCCGGTTTTAGATTTCTTGCTGTAAAAAATCCCCAATTATCACTCTTGGCAGAGGCTCTTGGGCGAGTTTTAAAGACTGCCGAATCTGATTTATCGGTGTGGAAGAGAATTGTTATATTGTTTAGAGGGAGCATTGTTTGAGCATCCACCACAGTACCGGAGGTATAGAGGGAGTCTATAACGCTCCCTGTGGAGAAACTGTAAATATATTTAGGAAAAACATTCCCCTCGTTATTATCCTGAATAGCCTCACCAGTATCTATAGAGTATGTAGTATTGCTATCTAAAGGCTCCTGAAAGGTAAAAACAATACTCTTCCCTTTAATCTTTGCAAGAACGGGTTTGGATTGGGGAGGGGAGAGGTAAATATTCTCGTTAGGGTTTTTAAGAACCACATACTCATTGAATTTAAAAGTAACAGTAGCTTTCTCAAGAGGAACATTTACAGCATTATATGCAGGTTTTAACTCCGTAATAACAGGGGGAATAGTATCTCTTGGACCTCCACTGGGAGGTGTAGTCGTATTTGCACAAGAATGGGAGAATAGGCAATACGAAACAAACGACAAGGTTACTATTATTGGGAGTATATTCTTCTTCATAATTAATTATCTTTTACATCAACTCTTGTAACACTCTCCACCCCTTTAATCTTCCTAAAGTGATTCATTAAGGTTTCAAGGTCCTCAATATTATGAACATAACAGTCTATATAACCATTAAAAATACCGTCATGCGTCTCCACATAGACTTTCCTTATATTGATATTAAGAACCAATGTGGTGAACTTGGTTATCTCATTCAGTATTCCCATCCTATCAACTCCATTGATTTTTATTCTTGCCAACGAAGAGAGGATTGTATGCTTGCTCCACTTTACATTGACAATACTATCACCCTCAACAGCAGCTAAGTTAGTAGCTATAGGGCAGGTCTTTTTATGTATTATTACCTCCCCGCTCTTCTCCATAAACCCAACCACATTATCACCGGGAATAGGGTAACAACACTCTGAAACGCGATATGAGAGGGTCTTTTCAATAGGATTTTCCTCTAAGATATAATCTCTATTTTTCTCTACTTTCTTTACCGTATTCTTCTTTATAGTTTTCCCTTCCAACTCATCTTCATGCTCTTCATGCTCTTCATGCTCTTCATCTTCCTCATAGTTCTCCTCTTTACCCTCCTTAGATGGATTAAAAAGCTGTAGTGTCCAGTAAATTACATTTTTACTCTGACTATTTTTCCTTAAAATTTTATCTATTTCACTAAGATCAATAATTCCTGCCGCTATCTTATTATAGAGCTCCTCCTTCGTAGCCACTTTATAAGCAGGAAGGAGTTTTTTTAGAACCCTGCTCTGGAGTTTTATCCCCGACTTTGCAAGCTCCTCTTCAAGTCTCTTTCTCCCCTCCGTGATACTATCCTCTATATCCTCTTTTATTGCATCATAAACAGCTCCACGCGCTTTTCCGGTTTTAAGAAAGTTCAACCATTCTCTTTGTGGTTTCTGAGATTCAGCAGTAATTATCTCTACCTGATCCCCATTCTGAAGCTCTTTTGATAGAGGAACAAGTTTTAGATTTACTTTGGCGGCAATAGCCTTATTCCCAATATGAGAATGAATACTGTATGCAAAATCGAGGGCCGTTGAGCCTTTTGGAAGAGATCTCGACTCACCCTTAGGAGTAAAGACATATATATCCGTGGTGAGAAGAGTATCGTGAAATTTGTCAAGAAATTCAAGTGCGTCTGCATCAGGATTTTCGAGAACTTCTCGTACCATATTCAGCCACTTATTCATCTCTTTCTCATCTCTTTTTCCATCGACAAGACCTTTATAGCTCCAGTGGGCTGCTACCCCCTTTTCAGCTATCTCATTCATCCTTGTACTCCGAATCTGAATCTCCACCCAACTCCCTATTTTACTCATAACTGTGCAGTGCAGAGCCTCATACCCATTGCTTTTAGGTTTATTTACCCAATCCCTTATTCTATTAGTTTTTGAGGTATAAATACCTGATATAAGGGAGTATATATGCCAGCATTGAACTCTTTCCTCCTCGTTTTTTTTAGCTTCGAAAATAATTCTCACTGCGTAGATGTCGAAAATCTCGTCAAAGGGGATCCCTTTAGTCTCCATTTTATGCCAAATAGAGTAGGGGGTTTTAGTCCTTTTGAATATAGTAAATTTATAACCGGCTTTATTTAGAACTGTAGAAATAGGTTCTATAAACTGATCCATCGCCTCACCACGCTCTGCAATAATTCTATCGAGTGACTCCTGAATATTATTATATGCCTGAGGCTCTTTATGCATTAGCCAGATGTTTTCCATCTCCGACTTTATCCCATATAGACCAAGCCTATGAGCAAGAGGAACGAATATATACATAGACTCACTAAGGATCTTCTCCTTCTTATACTCAGGCATAAACTCTATAGTGCGAAGATTATGAAGTCTATCTGCAAGTTTAATAAGAACTATCCTAACATCATCATTGAGTGTCAGCAATATCCTTTTAAAATTTTCAGCTTGAAGAGTTCCCCCTTCAGTATCCATAGCCGCTTTAATCTTTGTCAGCCCATCCACAAGGGAGGCTATCTTTTCCCCAAAAAGTCTCTTTATATCATCAGTAGTAAATTCAGTATCCTCCACCACATCATG
>CAYSND010000153.1:0-4548 GCA_964432305.1 uncultured Muribaculaceae bacterium
GTTATAAAGAAAAACGAACCTCTCTATCTCTCATCTTTTAATAAAGTTACCAAAGAGACAGGGTATTACCTTTTCGATGCCAATAAGAAAAAGGGGAAACTTTCCAAGTTAGTAGAGGGGGGATTTACCTACCAGCTTGATGGAGCTTTTCTCTCCTCCAAAACCCCGCTCTATCTCTACACGAAGTCAAATTTTGAAAACTCTCCTAATGTTTTTCTTACCGCAGATCTCTTCTGCACAGAGAAACAGCTCACCAATACTAACCCTCAACAGAGTGAGTATAACTGGGGAAGCGTGGAGCTGATTTCATGGATGACTGCTGATTCTACTCCTATTAAGGCAGAGGGGTTACTTTTCAAGCCTGAAAATTTCGATGCGACTAAAAAATACCCAATGATTATCTATTTCTATGAGAAGTATTCAGATGAACTCTTTAGATACAGGTCTCCCGCTCCAAGTCGCTCTACTGTAAATATCCCCTATTTCGTCAGCAATGAATATATTGTTTTCATTCCCGATATCTATTTTACCATCGGTCATCCGGGGAAGAGTGCCTTAAACTCCATTCTCCCTGCTCTGGATATGTTATGCAATAATAGCTGGGTGGATAGTGAGAATTTGGCAATCCAAGGTCAGAGCTGGGGAGGGTATCTGGTCTCTTATATGATAACCCAAACTGACAGATTTAAGGCTGCAGGAGCAGGTGCCCCCGTGGCAAATATGACCTCTGCTTATGGAGGAATCCGTTGGGGTTCAGGAAAATGTCGTCAGTTCCAATACGAACATGGACAGAGTAGAATAGGGGGTTCTCTTTGGTCAGATTTTGACCTATATTATGAAAATTCTCCCCTCTTCTTCGTTCCAAATGTAAAGACTCCTGTGCTTATAATGCACAATGACCAAGATGATGCAGTTCCTTGGTACCAGGGGATAGAGTTTTTTACAGCCCTTCGCAGATTAGAAAAACCTGCCTGGATGCTACAATATAAAGGGGAGCTTCACAACCTCTCAAAAAGGCATAATGCTAAAGACCTCTCTGTTAAACTCGCTGAGTTTTTTGGGTATTACCTCAAAGGGGAGCCTATGCCTGAGTGGATGAAAGTAGAATAAATAATAATAACAGATATAAAATATATACGTATGAAAAAATTAATTGTTTTAGGATTATTTGCTATGGCGTTAGTTAGTTGTAAGAATGAAGTTAAGGAGGAGGCTCCTTATATTCCCAAACCGACAGTAGAGGTAATAGAGGGAAAATTTACCCCCGAAATAATGAACCTCTTAGGAAGAGTTTCAGATCCGAAAGTCTCCCCTTCCGGCGACAAAATCCTCTATGGTGTCTCTTATACAGATATCGCTCTGAATAAGAGTCAAAGACAACTTTTCGTAATGAACTTGGATGGGAGTAATAATAGACAGATTACCTCTTTCCCTAAAAGCAGCAGTAATGCACGATGGTACGATAATTCCAATATCGTCTTTTTAAGGGGTGGAGAACTCTATATTATGAACATAGATGGGAAAGAGAAAGAGAGTAAGATTAGTGGAGTAGAGGGGGATATCTCCTCTTTTGAGTTCTCTCCTGATGGGAAGAAAATCCTTTTCGTTCAGGAATTTAAAGCTGTAAAAGAGGCTGCCGATATCTATCCCGACCTTCCAAAGGCTTCCGGAAGGTATATTACTGATTTAATGTATCGTCATTGGGACTGTTTCGTCAGTACCATTCCCCACTCTTATATTGCAGATTTCAGCACCAAAGCTGTTAGCGGGGTGGTCGATATTTTAGATGGAGCCCCCTTTGAACTTCCTACCCTCCCCTTTGGGGGGCTTGAGCAGCTTAGTTGGAGCCCTGACGGAAAAGAGATTGCCTACTCCTGCCGTAAACTTGTGGGAAAAGAGTATGCCTTTTCTACCAATACCGATATCTATCTCTATAATGTAGAGAGTCGCGAATCTAAAAACCTGACTGAAGGGATGATGGGATACGACACTGACCCTGTTTTCTCTCCTGACGGAAAATATATTGCCTGGATTAGCATGGAGAGAGGGGGATTTGAGGCGGACAAACAGAGACTTTTTATCCTCGATATGGCTACAGGAGTTAAAAAAGAACTCTCGGCAAATTATAAATACAATATGACTTCTCCCACTTGGAAACCCTCAGGGGATGGGCTCTATTTCTGCTCTTTGGTAAATGCCCTCGATGCTCTTTTCCAAGTTGACTTAGAGGGGAATGTCTCCAGAATAACCTCTCCTGATGCATGGTTTGACTTTGATGGTGGACTTCAAGTTGTTGGCGACAAACTTATTACCACTTATAAATCTATGAGCCAACCTAATGAAATCGTCTCTGTCTCCATAGCAGATGGTTCATTTACACAACTTACTTCTGAGAATGAGCAGATTCTCTCACAGTTAAAAAAAGAGAGTTGTGAGCAGAGATGGATTACCACTACCGATAATAAGAAGATGCACACTTGGGTTATCTACCCACCTGATTTCGATAAAACCAAGAAATACCCTGCAATCCTTTTCTGTACCGGAGGACCTCAGGGAACTTTAAGCCAGAGCTGGTCATACAGATGGAATTTCAAGTTAATGGCAGCGCAGGGTTATATTGTTATTCTTCCTAACCGTCGTGGGACGACTGCTTTCGGGCAGGAGTGGTGCGACCAGATTTCAGGGGACTACTGCGGACAAAACATGCAGGACTACCTCTCTGCAGCCAAGGAGCTTCTTAAAGAACCCTACGTTGGAAAGATGGGGGTTTCAGGAGCAAGCTACGGAGGATATTCTGTCTATTACCTTGCAGGAATCCACAAAGGACTCTTCTCAGCATTTGTTTCTCATGCAGGGATATTCAACCAAGAGCAGATGTATATGATGACAGAAGAGATGTGGTTCCCTAATTGGGATAACGGAGGTGCCCCTTGGGACAATAACCCTATTGCCAAGAGGCATTATGAAAACTCCCCCCACAAACTAATTAAAAACTGGAATACCCCTATCCTGATTACTCATGGCGAGATGGATTACAGAGTACCTGTTGAGCAGGGGATGGCTGCATTTAATGCTGCACAGATGATGGGAGTCCCTTCAGAAATGCTCCTCTTCCCTGAAGAAAACCATTGGATTCTCAGACCCCAAAACTCCATTCAGTGGCACCGTGTCTATTTCGAGTGGTTTGATAAGTGGCTTAAATAAACATTATCATATATAGAGGATAATAGAGAATACCATCCCTGTTTTCAACATTAAACTTAGAGAAAACCATTGCCCTTTCTATTTTGGCGTGGTTTTCTTCTATGGCTCTATTTAGTGAGAAATGTCTTTTATAGTCATTCCCTGACTTTACTTCTATAATGGATATTTTATTGTTTTCAGGAAAGATAAAATCCAACTCCTGACGACTCTTTTTATCATAATAATAGAGAGGAATCCCCTTTTTTACAAGCTCTGTCCCAACAAGGTTTTCTGTAAGTGCACCTTCATTAATACCTATATTCCCATTTAATACTTGATATTGTAGTCCGTCAAGACACATACTGCAAAGAAGACCTGTATCGAGCATCAATAGTTTATATAAATTACTGTTTCGAGTAAGAGAAAACGGAAGCTCAAAGGAGTTAACATTGAATGAAAGATAGGCATCACCGGCATCTGTCAGCCATTGAATAGCTCCACCATATTTTCTATTAGAAGCCCCCTTTTCAATATCGGCAAGCACAAAACGCTTGTTCTCTTTGCATAATTGTTCCGGGATCGAATCAAATATATATTTGGCAAGATTTTTCTGATTACCTGCATATTTTGAAATGTCATCACGATAACTTTCAATAATATCCTTCTGCAGCTTAACACATTCGTTGAAATCATTATCGGAAATGAATTTTGAAACGACTTCGGGCATTCCACCTACTATTAAATACTTTCTTAGATAGCCCATCATCTGTTCGTGAATAAACTCAGGTACCGGTAGAATATCATAATAATACTCCTTCACTCTCTCTATTACTTCAATTGACACTCCACATGCCAACAAGAACTCTTCAAAATCGAGAGGAAACATACTTATATGACGTTCGAAACCTACCGGGTATGAAGAGACATCACTATAATTTATCCCGAGGAGAGAACCTGACTCTATATAGTGATAAGAACCATCTTCGACTAAAAATTTTATAGCCGTCCTCGCATTGGGACAAGATTGGATTTCATCGAAAAAAACAAGAGTCTCCCCCTTTACAAAAGGCCCAAAACCCATTGCTGAGAGATAAAGAGTTATGGTTTTAGCATCTAAGTTCCCATCAAATGCCTGCTTTACAGAGGGCATTTTTTCAAAATTAATTTCTACAAAATGCTTGTAGTTTTTTTTGGCAAATTCCCTGACAATAGTGGTCTTTCCCACTTGTCTTGCCCCTTTAATAAGTAAGGCTTTATTGTCATTTTTAGCCCTCCAGGCTTCTAACTCTTTGATTATCTTTCTGTAAAGCATGATTTTACAACTTTTTGCATGGTTTTATGGGCGCAATTTACATCTTTTTGCAA
>CAYSND010000154.1:0-4528 GCA_964432305.1 uncultured Muribaculaceae bacterium
AGAGTAGAAAGATACTCCCTATAACAATAGCAAAAATAGCATTAAAGAGTTTCGCCATAACGAAGCTCTTTTTTGATGAGGCTAATAGGGGGAGGGTAGTATGCCCATCTTGGGCTATCGAGCTTGTAAGCAGGACTGAAAAAGGGATTATCCCCCCTGCAAACATTGTTATAAATATCATGTGTGGACCTGATTCAGGAATCATCCCTACAAGAGCTGCTATAAGAATTACAATAAAATAATTATCCTTTATCCAAGGCTCTATATTTATGTATTGCATCCCTATTTGGATAACCGCAAGTACCCCAAAAGTCCATAAAAAGATGGAGGTAGCATGTTTCTTTATTACATGGCTCCAGATGTGGTCTTTAATAAAATGTTCGTTAGCAGTGGCGGTAAAAAGGAGTGCCACCACACTAATCAAAGCAAAAATTATGTTTAGCCACCTTTCATTAAGTATATTGAAACTTACATTAGCCTCTTCGTGGGAGTGATTATGCATACCTGCTATAGTTTCAGTATGTTCATGCTCCAAAATTCCGGAAAATATAGCTGTTATAAAGAGAGCTATCCCCAGTAAAAGTATTATTCTCTCTTTTGATGGGTGCTTTAATGTCTTATATGAGGAGGCTTTAAGTATTGATGGGAGCTCCCCATGTGAGTGCCCGGTATGCTCATCTATATGCACCTTAAAGCCATGGTCGCACTTTTTTTCGAGGGGTTTCCCTTTATAGAACCTGTCAACTAAAAGACCGCACCCTATTGCTATAACAAACAGAATTCCAAAAAGAATCATTGCCTCCTTTGGAATCATTGCAAGCATTACGAAGGCTTCATCTCCGGAAGAGGCTATCATCATTGCTATAAGTGCCCCAAAACTAATAAGTCTGTGGGAGTAGAGTGAAACTGCTGCAAATCCCCCTATGCACCCCGGAACTATCCCAAGCAGGGCACCTAAAAGCACCTGTTTTGGTTTTGAACTTTGGAGTTTTGAGAACCACTTCCCTGAAGAGAAGACATTGATGTACTCTATTAACATCATCATTACGACCACAAGTCCTGTTATCAGGGTGGCGTTCTTTAGCACTTCAAGAATCAAGTGTATAATCATTTTATTCGGGTTTCATTGTATTTGTCGAGAAGCTCACCTGCTGCTGCAAAGGAATCCATCTTCCCACTCAGGACACTCTCCTCGTAGTATGCGATGAGTTCTTTAATCTTAGGATCTTCATAGAAAGACTCTTTGAGTGACTCGTTTATGCTCTCATACATCCAGAATTGAGCCTGTTCGCGACGTCTTTTCTCATAGTAGCCATTCCCTTTTACCAAGGTAAAATACTCTTCGATTTTTGTAAGAATTTCTTCAAGTCCTGTTTTGGCTACTGCCGAGGAGGTTAGGGCAGTGGGCACCCACCCCGATTCTGTGGGTGGAAAGAGGTGTAGAGCATTGGCGTAGAGGGCGCGAGCCATATTGGATTTATTTATATTCTCTCCGTCTGCTTTGGTTATGGCAATGAGATCAGACATCTCCATTATCCCCCTTTTAATCCCTTGTAAATCATCTCCTGCCCCCGAAAGCATCAGAAGTAGAAAGAAGTCGCTCATAGAGTGTACAGTGGTTTCTGATTGTCCTACCCCTACGGTCTCAATAAAGATAACATCGAAACCTGCAGATTCACAGAGCAATATGGTTTCTCTTGTTTTGCGCGCTACCCCTCCGAGGGAACCTGCGCTGGGGCTTGGACGAATAAAGGCATTCGGGTCGTTGCAGAGAGTCTCCATTCTGGTCTTATCCCCTAATATGCTCCCTTTGCTCTTTTCGCTACTTGGGTCAATGGCAAGTACTGCAAGACGATGCCCTTTAGAGGTTACAAGCCCTCCGAAAGCCTCTATAAAGGTGCTTTTGCCGGCACCGGGCACCCCTGTAATCCCTATTCTCATGGAGTGTGATGAGTGAGTAAGAGCTTGACACTTAGTTATAATCTCTCTTGCTATCTCTCTATGTGCAGGGAGAGAACTTTCAACAAGTGTAATTGCCTGACTCAATATAGTAGTGTTTCCTGAGGTAATCCCCTCTATATATTCATCTACAGTAAGAATATTGTTTTTCTTTCTTCTAAATCTGTTCGGATACGGGTTAACAATAGGGGGCTGGACCACCCCTTCGTTAATAATCAGAGCAGACTCATCATTTTTATAATCACTGAAAAAATCGCCTTGCCTTTTCTCTTTCATATACTCCTCGTTTAATTGGTTGTGGTTATAAAGAGACTTAAAATAGGTCTTACCGGTGAGTTGGTAATAAGAGTTAGAATATAAATGTCTGACTTTTTAAGTTTGGATGTATTTATAGTAACTTCTATTTTTCCCTCTTTTCCAGATAGGATCTCTTTCGGATAATCAAAACTCATAGCATCGCCCCCCTCTTTGCACTCCATCTTATAGAAGATAAGCTTCTCTTTACCAATATTTTTACAAGTAAATGTAAACTTCTTAACCTCACCGCTTTTATAATCTCCAAGTGTATAAGAGGAGGTGTTTAGTTGAGGTAGAGAACCATTTCTACGCTGCTCCTCAGTGAAACCTGAAAAATTTTCTTTAATCATTGTCTGAATCCTGACCTTTCCATTTTGAATAACTCCATCTATCTTAACCGAGGCGGTGAAGGTATTATTACCCCAGCATGGTGAAGTGGTCTTTTTGGAGTCGATAGAGTAGGAGAGAGTGGCTTTACTCCCCGCAGGAATAGGATTGGGTGTAATGGCGAGAGTTAGACCGGCATCAAGATTTATGAACTCTACCGATATTTTTTTCTTGGAGGTGTTGGCTACCTGAAAAGAGTCGCTTAATGCTAATCCCTGTTCTAAATACCCTGCATCTTTACTCTCTTCTCTAAATCCTAAAGCCCCTATGGAGAATGGAAAAAGCTCTTTAAGGCTTTTTTTCTTTTCATGAGCCACCCCTTTAACCCTTAACATAATAGGCTTAGAGATATCAGAGATATAGACTGTTATCGACTTGTCGAATGGATAAGGTCCTTGGTCGTTCTTAAAAATAATGGATATTTCCCCTTTCTCCTTTGGCATTATAGGTTTTTTCGTCCAAGTCGGGTTAGTGCAGCCACAAGAAGTAATAACACTCTGAATGGCAATAGGTTTGTTCCCAATATTCGTTAGAGTGAATGTACACTTCTTATCCCCCTCGCTTATCATTATATCTCCAAAATCATGTATTGTCTTGTCAAACCTAACTATACCTCCAAATTCGTTCTGTCCCTTAATATCTGAAGGGGATGTTATTGTAATTATTGATAGTAAAACTATTAACCTTATTAAAAGTTTCATCTTGTCCTATTTTTTTGGCAAATATAGTTAAATAGTAGCTATATTTGTACCAAACATTTAAATCACAATGAATAGATTCGTTAAAATTTCCATTTTTGCGGTTACACTTATTATCGCAGCTTCTTGCAGTCAATATAAATATGAGACTGTTAAGAATGACCCAACTAACACCCGTATTTATACTCTTCCCAATGGACTAAAAGTCTATCTTTCTGTAAACAAAGATGAACCAAGAGTCGAAGCACATATAGCTGTAAAAGTTGGAGCTAAAAATGACCCTTCTGAGACAACCGGGCTTGCTCACTATTTCGAGCACCTTATGTTCAAAGGAACAGAGCAGTTTGGAACTCAGAACTACTCCCTCGAAAAGCCCCTACTTGATCAGATAGAGGCACAGTTCGAGATATATCGTAATACGACTGATGAGGCACAGAGAAAAGCAATCTATAAAGTAATAGACTCCCTCTCTTATGAGGCTTCCAAAATCTCTATTCCTAACGAATATGATAAATTGATGGCTGCTATCGGGGCAAAAGGTACTAATGCATATACAAGTTATGACCAGACAGTTTATACTGAAAACATCCCTTCTAATCAGATAGATAATTGGGCTAAAATTCAGACAGACAGATTTGCAAATAATGTTATACGTGGATTCCACACTGAATTGGAGACAGTTTATGAAGAGAAAAATATGTCCCTTACCCGCGATGGAAGGAAAGTTAATGAGGCGATTTTCTCATCACTTTTCACTAAACACCCTTATGGTCTTCAGACAGTTTTAGGTTCTCAGGAGCACCTTAAAAACCCCTCTATTACCAATATTAAAAATTACCATAAAGAGTGGTATGTTCCCAATAATATGGCTATTTGTATGTCAGGAGACTTTAATCCCGATGAGGTAATAAAGATAATCGACAAATATTTTGGTAGTTTAAAACCGAATCCTAATCTCACCAGACTTCAATTCGAAGCCGAACCTGCCATAGAAAAACCTGTTGTTAAAGAGGTATATGGTCTTGAGTCCCCCTCAGTTACCCTCTCTTGGAGATTCCCCGGTATGAACGATGTAAATAATGATAAATTACAGATATTATCCCAGGTGGTTTATAATGGTCAGGCAGGCCTTTTAGACCTTAATGTAAATCAGCAACAAAAAGTTCTCGGCTCTTATGGTGGCTCTT
>CAYSND010000155.1:0-4477 GCA_964432305.1 uncultured Muribaculaceae bacterium
TTAACATGACATCATTAACCTGATAAACTCCAGACTCAATAGGTTTAAGGAGTCCTCCCCTTCCAACTATTATAACTATATCTGAGAGTTTTATACCATTATCTAATAATGTAGCTACAATAACATCCCTGCGAAATTTATATTGATCAATTATAGAGTTAAAACCCGATATCTCCTCTAAGGAGTGCCTTAGGGTTTTAGAAAATACCCCGGTTGTCCCTTCGAAAAGAGCTATTTTCGTAGAAGTGGAACCGGGGTTAATGGTCAATATTAATCCCATATAGGTTATTTTGCTGTTAAAGCTGCAAGTGCAATGGAGTTAAGTTTGGTATCGATACTGTCAGCACGTGAAGAGAGTACACAAGGAGCCTTGGCACCTGCAACTATTGCTGCTAACTGTATATCCTTGCAGAGTTGGGAGTTAACTTTATAAAAGACATTTGCCGACTCAATATTAGGGAAGAGTAAGCAGTCTGCATCTCCTGCAACAGGGGATACAAGTTTTTTAATGGCTGTAGCTTCTGCAGATAGAGCCACATCGAGAGCTAAAGGACCATCTCCGATACATCCGGGGATCTGCCCTCTATCTATCATCTTAGAGATTAATGCAGCATCGATACAAGCCTGCATACCTGCAAGCATCTGCTCTGTCGCTGCAATAAGAGCCACTTTTGGTTTGTCGATATTAAGGGCCTTAGCTGTGTTAACAAGATATTTTGTTATTGCGATTTTCTGACTCAAATCAGGAGCAGGGATAACTGCCATATCTCCCAATACTATTAATTTATGGTAGTTAGGGTTTGAAACCACAGAAACATGTGAAAGAACAGCTTTAGGAGGGAGGAGACCTCTCTCTTTATTCAAAATAGCTCTCATATACTTATCTGTGGAGCAGAGACCTTTCATTAATATATCGGCATCTCCACTATTAATTAAATCAACAGCAGTAGAGATAGCTTTAAGCTCCTCATTAATAGGAATAATTCTGAAAACGGAAGGATCTATTTTCTCTGCGCTACAAACTTGATGAATCATTTTCTCATCACCGACAAGGGTAGCCTCAACTATACCTAACTGTACTGCTTGATAAGCTGCAGAAATGGTATGGTCGTCAACTGCCCATGCAGCTACAAGTCTTTTTTTGGTTTTAGAGCGAAGTTGGTCGTAAATCTGTTCAAAACTAGTAATCATAACTATCAATTTTATTTTTGTTTAACAATATGCATGGTATCTCTGGCTATAACCAACTCTTCATTGGTGGTAACAGTAACTACGGTAACCTTTGAGCCTTGTTTGGTAAGAATAACATCTTGTGCCCTTACTTTATCATTTTTAGTGTCATCAAATTCAACACCTAAATAACCGAGAGTAGAGCAGATCTCTCTGCGGGCATCCCAATCATTTTCACCTATCCCTCCGGTAAGAACTATTAAATCAATTCCCCCCATAACGGCACTATAAGCCCCTATATATTTTCTAACACTATGATAAAGCATTTCGAGAGCAAGCTCTGCACGCTTGTTCCCTCCATTGGTAGCATTTACCAAATCGCGACAGTCAGAAGAGACTCCCGATACTCCGAGGAAACCACTCTTTTTATTTAATACCGAATTAATCTGAGATGGGCTGAGTCCCTCTTTTTCTTGAAGGAAAAAAACAAGTCCTGCATCCACATTACCGGAGCGGGTCCCCATAACCACCCCTTCAAGTGGGGTAAATCCCATAGAAGTATCTACTGATTTACCATCTTTTATTGCTGTAATAGAGCTTCCATTTCCAAGATGACAAGTTACTATCTTAGATTGATTTATATCGAGACCGGCAAGTTTACAAGCTTTCTCTGCAACAAATTTATGACTTGTTCCATGGAAACCGTAACGGCGAATCTTATACTTCTCATAATATTCATAAGGGATGGCATACATATATGAGGCTGCCGGCATTGTCTGATGGAAGGAGGTATCAAAGACTGCCACTTGCGGAGTTTTGGGCATCAAATCAAAAACTGCTTTAATACCGAGTAGGTTTGCAGGGTTATGTAGGGGAGCAAGCTCACAAAGTTGCTCAATACCTTCTACTGCCTTCTCATCTATCTTGCAGGAGAGAGGGAACTTCTCGCCACCATGAGCCACACGGTGTCCAACAGCCTGAATATCACTCAATGATTTCAGGACACCCCATTCACCATCTGTTAAAAGCTCGAGTACGGCCTTTATCCCTTCGGTATGGTTAGAAACCGGTTTTGTAATTTCATATTTATCCTTCCCTGTGGCTTTGTGGGTAATATCTCCCATTGGAAGACCTATTCTTTCAACAATCCCTTTAGCCAAGAGTGAAAACTCGTCATCATTGTGCATATCCAAGACCTGATATTTCAATGATGAACTTCCGCAATTTAAAACAAGAATTATCATAAAAAGTATTATTTATTAAAAAAATTCCATAAAGAGTTGCAAAGTTAAACAAAATTCCCTTAACTTGCAGAAAAATATAAGAAGAGATGAGAGGAGAGAGAAACTTATTTTTTTTATCGATTGCCTATATCTCAGGCAATCTTATTAATCTCTTTTTGACAGGTCTTATTTCAGATGAAATAGTCTCTGTATTAACATGCACATACCTATTTCTTACCCTCTCTTTTCTGATATTTCTAATTGTTTCAAAGCAAAATAACGGGATTTGGTTCTTATCACTCTTTTTCTTCATTGGTTCTTATGGTGTCACTCTTTATAAAACAGAAATAGAGAGCCATCAAGAGAGTGCTACCTCGCTCTCCGAACTCTTCTCCCCATTTAGAAAAAGTTTGGAAGGGAGGTTGAAAATATTAATCCCCCCGGAGGACAAGGAGAGTTATGGGATATTAAAAGCCCTTACAATAGGGGATAAAGCAGATATAGGTAAAGGGCTCAAAACCGCATATAGAAAGAGTGGGGCAATGCACCTTTTAGCCCTCTCCGGTCTGCATGTCGGTATTATCTACTCCTTTCTCGGTTTTATACTAGCTATTTTCGGTCGCTCTTTCATGGGGAGAGTTATTAGAGGGGTGCTTATAATACTTCTTCTTTGGTTTTATGCACTCTTGACAGGGCTCTCCCCCTCCATTACACGCGCAGTTCTTATGGCAACCATCTATGAAACAGGGGGGCTTATAGGGAGAGAGAAGAGTGGATTAAATTCTTTAGGGCTTAGTGCAATGCTAATTGCTGCTTTTAACCCTGAGGCTCCCTCTTCCATCTCTTTCCAACTCTCATATAGTGCAATGTTGGGGATCTTTGCAATAAATCCGCACCTAAGCAAGATTATTGATTTTAAGAAGATTGCAAAGGTTCCGAGAGTGGTGCTAAAATCACTTTGGGAGACAATTTCCATCTCCATCTCTTGTCAGGTTTTAACTACTCCCCTCACTCTTTTCTACTTCCGGAGTTTTGCACCCTTCTCGCTCCTTACGAACTTGATTGCCATCCCTCTAACAAATATTATTATGGTGCTTATACTCTCTTCATTGTTATTTATGGAGACGGTACCCACAATCGGAGAGGTAGCCTCAAATATACTTTTGGGGGTAATTAAAGTTCTGAACTTTTCTGTGGGGACTATATCGCAACTGCAATAAGAACCACTGCGGAGATGGCAACCGCCAACCCCACCCATTGTCTTTTAGTGAGTTTCTCCTTAAAGAAAAAGACTCCCACGAAGGTGGTAAAGATGACTACCGAGGTGTTTAATATCGGGAAAACGAGAGTGCCTCCAAGATTGTGAACATTGATTAAGAGGAGCTTAACAGTGTAATAATTGGTCAAACCGAGTATTAATCCCAAAATAATGGAGACCCACTTAACACGCTCTTTACTCTTTACATAATCCACTATTGTACAGATTAAAGTGAAAATGGAGGCGGAGAGGAAGATATAAAACATAAAGATCTGTGAGTCATTATCTGTAATAATAACGAATTTCCTCCCTAGCTCCTGAAGCATATCATTCAGACCTGAGGTTAAGAAGACAAAGAGGGGAAGGAGTATAGCGACTAACGAAAATTTCGTATTGTTTTCATTTTTTCCATAGAGAATAAGATAAAATGAGATAATGGTGAGTACCAGTCCGACTATTTTTAGGAGTAAATTTGATGATTGATCTAAAAAAATCATCCCTACTGCCACAGGTATTACAACTGACATTTTAGAAAAGGCTGTGGTTAACCCTACCCCTACCCTTTTGGTCGATTCACTAACCATTATAAAATTAACTACGAAAAAGACCCCTATTACTATCGCTATCCAGAGTGATTTCGCCCCACTTGCCGAAGAGAGAGTCAAACCCACTCCCCAATCTATTGAACAGAGAGGGAAGATGAAAGCGACTAAGTAATTGACTAAAAGTAGATGATATGGATTTGCGTTTTTAACATTTCCTATTTTAAAGACTATGAAAATCAGGGATGCTGTAATGATATTTAAGAGCAAATAGAGGATAACGG
>CAYSND010000156.1:0-4475 GCA_964432305.1 uncultured Muribaculaceae bacterium
AGAGCGGTTGGCGACACCTTTATAAAGTTTCAAGGGACGGAAAAGAGTGGACACCCATTACCAAAGGGAATTTCGATGTCATGAGTATCTGCCGTATCGATCCCAAAGGGGGCTTTGTCTATTATATTGCCTCCCCCGACTCCCCCATTGACAAATACCTCTACCGCAGTCGTCTTGACGGGAAGGGGACTCCTGAGAAGATCACCCCTGCGAACTTCGTCGGCACTCACTCTTATAACATCTCCCCTTCAGCACAATACGCCATTCACACCTTCCAAAACAGCACCACCCCTCCCCTATATGAACTCTTAGAGCTCCGTGGGCACCGCACAGTTAAGGTTCTTGAAGACAATGCTGCTCTTAAAGAACAATATGCTTCGCTCGGACTCGGAAAAAAGGAGTTCTTTAAGGTCAATCTCGGAGTCGGAGCAGAACTTGACGGTTGGATGATTAAACCTCGCGACTTCGATCCAAATAAGAAATACCCTGTAATTATCTATGTATATGGGGAACCTTGGTCCTCTACTGTTATGAACGTCTGGTCAGGTGGGGAACTTTGGCACCAATATTTGGCTCAAAAGGGGATTGTTATTATGAGTTTAGACCCTCAAGGGACCAATATGCCTAAGGGGAGAGAGTGGAGAAAGTCAATTTATGGAAAAGTTGGCTCTCTGGGTCCGGAAGACCATGCAAAAGGGATTCAAAAGGTACTCGACGAAAACCCCTTCCTCGATGCTAACAGAGTGGGAATCTGGGGATGGAGCGGAGGTGGTTCCTCTACCCTCCACGCTATGTTTAAATACCCGAACCTCTATAAAACCGGCATTGCGGTAGCATTTGTCTCCTCTCAGAACCTCTACGATACGATTTACCAGGAGAGGTATATGGGACTCCCCTCCACGAACCCCGAAGGGTTTAAGAATGGTTCGCCCATTAATTTTGCTCAAAATCTCACAGGTAAACTGATGCTTATTCACGGCACAGGTGATGACAATGTTCACTACCAAAGCTGCGAAATGCTTGTAAACAAACTCATAGAGTATAACAAGATGTTCCAAATGATGTCCTACCCTATGCGTAGCCACAGCATAAACGAACGCGCAAACACCTCCTACCACCTCTACCAAACCATGGAAAAATTCTGGATGGAGAATTTATAGAAAATGGAAATAAAGGATTTAGAATATATAATAAAACAGGGAGAGGGTCTTCGCGTAGAATTTAAAGATGCCGAGGATGGTGTCCCTTCTTCTTTTTATGAAACAGTTATAAGTTTTTCTAATACTGATGGAGGCACCATACTCTTAGGTGTAGATGACAACGGAGTAATTAAAGGAATCGACAAGAAGGCAGAAACCGTCTTAAAGAAAAATATAATAACAGCACTAAATTCAAAAGATTGTATAGACCCACCTATATACGCTCTACCTTATACGATAGACCATCCCAAAGGCAAAGTTTTAGTTATTCAAATTCCTGCAAGTACTCAAATTCACAATCATTCCGGCATTATATATACCCGTGATTTCGAGTGTGATCTGGATATTACTGCAAATCATCAACGACTGAGTGATATATATCTACGCAAACGTAATTTTTTTACTGAAGCAATAATATATCCGCACTTAAAAATGGAGGATTTGGATGAAACTCTATTTGAAAAAGCTTTCACGCTAATACGCAATAATAAATCTGACCATCCTTGGCTTTTGATTGAAAAAGAACAGATGCTAAAAGAGGCTACACTATGGAAAAAAGATTTTCAAACAGGTCAAGAGGGACTTACCTTGGCTGCCGCATTGATTTTTGGAAAAGACGAAACTATCCAGAGCCTTCTCCCTGCTTATAAGGTTGAGGGAATGGTAAGGAAAAATAATAAGGACAGATACGATGACCGTATTAATCCCCCATTACGCACAAATCTAATTGACACCTACCTTGCTCTTAAAGCATTCATAAATAAACATCTGCCTGAAAAATTCTTTATGGAGGGGGATCAACGTATCGATTTAAGAGATAAAGTTTTCAGAGAAGTGATTGGAAACGCAATTGTTCATAGAGAGTACACAAGTGCTTTATCAACAGATTTAATAATAACATCATCAGAGGTGGTAATAACGAACCCTAACAAACCTTATTCATACGGAATAATTGACCCGCTTGGTTTTAATCCATACCCTAAAAATCCTAATATTAGAAAATTCTTTACAGCTTTCGGATGGGCAGATGAAATAGGATCAGGAGTAAGAAATACCTATAAATATTTACCATTATATTCCCAGGGAGCTTACCCTGTTTTTTTGGAAAACAACATATTTAGGACATCCATTCCTTTGCGCTCCGCAACTCTTGGAGCGGTTGCAGAGAGTTATATTACTTGGATTGGATTGAATAAAAAATTTTCCAATCACTTAAATAAGGGCTTACAAACCATAAATATATCAGTTGAATATTACGAATCTGATTGGGAACAAGTGCTTTTACATTTGGTACCAAGCTGGCATCAAAAAGGTACTGAGCTATTCCATCTAAATTGGTCTGTATCACAACTACTTAACGAAGAGGAAATAAAAAAAGTACCCGGCTGGAATAAAAAGAGTACCGAGCTGCTCAAAAAGAAGAACAGATACTTAATAGGGATACTTAGCTTGTGTAGCTTGCCTATTGCAATGGTTGATTTAATGTCTGCATTTGAATATAAGAACACAAAAACATTCAGAGACAATTACTTAAAACCCCTTAGAGATTCTGGGCTAATTGTCTTTACAACTCCCGATAAGCCGACTGACCCTGATAATAAATATATAATTACTCCACAAGGAAAGGCTTTTTTAGGGGGAATTTTTTAAGGATATTTATAAAAAAGATAAAGATGACAAAAGAACAAGAACGGGAGGAACTCCACCGCACTATATGGCAAATCGCAAATGATTTAAGGGGAAGCGTCGATGGCTGGGACTTTAAATCTTATGTGTTAGGGATGTTGTTTTATCGGTTTATTTCCGAAAACCTAACCTCCTATATAAACAGAGAGGAGAGTCGTACCGGCAATACCGATTTTGATTACTCAAAGATTTCCGATGAGGAGGCAGAATTTGGAAGAGCAGAGACCATAAAAGAGAAAGGGTTTTACATCCTTCCGTCTGAACTCTTTATTAATGTTAAGAGTCGGGCAAAAAATGATCCCAACCTAAACGAAACTCTGAGTGTCGTCTTTAAAAACATTGAAAACTCCGCTAAAGGGGCTTCCAGCGAGGATGATTTGCGCGGATTATTTGATGACATCGATGTAAACAGCAATAAGTTAGGTGCTACTGTTGCCAAAAGAAACGAACTGCTGACAAAGATTATAGAGGCGATTGGTGACTTAAAATTAGGTGACTATCAGGACCACACCAATGACCTTTTTGGAGATGCTTACGAGTACTTAATGACCATGTATGCAAGCAATGCAGGGAAGTCAGGAGGGGAGTTTTTCACTCCTCAAGAGGTTTCCGAACTCCTTGCCGAAATAACGGTAGTAGGTAAAAAGCAGGTAAACAAAGTCTATGACCCGGCCTGTGGTTCCGGCTCTATGTTATTGAAATTTGCAAAGGTCTTAGGTAAGGAAAATGTACGACAGGGGTTTTATGGGCAGGAGATTAATATTACCACTTATAACCTTTGTCGTATCAATATGTTTTTGCACGACATTAACTATGAGAGGTTTAATATTGCCCATGGCGACACCCTCAGAGACCCCAAACACTGGGATGACGAACCTTTCGACTGTATTGTTTCAAATCCCCCTTACTCTATTAAATGGGAAGGGGATGCAAACCCGCTTCTGATTAATGACCCCCGCTTCTCCCCTGCCGGAGTCCTTGCCCCCAAGAGTAAAGCCGACCTCGCCTTTACCATGCATATTCTTTCGTGGCTCTCTACCTCAGGAACTGCGGCGATTGTAGAGTTTCCCGGGGTGCTATATCGTGGTGGGGCAGAGCAGAAAATCAGACAATACCTGATCGATAACAACTACATCGACACTGTGATTCAGCTCCCTCCCGACCTCTTTTTCGGGACGACCATTGCCACTTGCATTATTGTACTTAAAAAGAGTAAAAAAGATAACTCCACACTCTTTATTGATGCCTCTGCAGAGTTTGTGCGAGGGGGAAATAAAAACAAACTAAGTGAAGAGAATCGGAAAAAGATACTCGATGCATTTATTAACAGAGAGGGGATTGACCATTTCGCAAGAGTTGTTCACAACAGTGAAATCTCTGAAAATGACTATAATATCGCCGTAAGTAGTTATGTGGAGCAGGAAAACACCACAGAAGAGGTGGATATTTTAAAGCTCAATGCTCAGATCTCCGAAATCGTAATTCGTCAAAATAAGCTCCGCACTGCAATAGATGAAATAATAGCAGATTTAGAAGGAGGGACAATATGAATAAAATCGATGATTTAATAAAGCAAAACTGCCCGGAGGG
>CAYSND010000157.1:0-4422 GCA_964432305.1 uncultured Muribaculaceae bacterium
TCTCCTCTTTAAGCCTTCTGCCGTGACAGAGAGGACATTCACTCTCCTGAATATAGCGCTCCTTTTTTTCATATAGCGAGTCACTATCATCATCGGAGAGTTCGAGACGGGAGATAAGCCCCGAGAAGGTAACCACTTCACTTAACCCGAAACTTGTGGTAATTTTTAATAAGTCATCGGAGCCGTATAGAATATGACTCATAGCCTCTTCAGGAATCTCCTGTATCGGGTCATTTAGCGAAAATTCATACTTTTTCGCAATGGCATCCAAGATAAGGAATACTTGATTCTCTTTTTTCTCTCCTATCGGAGCAATACCTCCTGCGGCAATGGAGAGTGAGTGGTCGGGAATAATTTTAGAGACATCTGCCTTTGGTATAACCCCTAACCCTCTACATTGAGGGCAATACCCTTGAGGGGAGTTAAAAGAGAAGGAGTGTGGTGCAGGTTCAGGGAATGAGATGCCACTTTCGGGGCAGATAAAATGCTTAGAAAAGTGACGTGCCTCTTTAGTCTCCCCCTCTGATCCTATAACACAAACAGAGATAGTCCCTTTACCGAGATTTAAAGCAGTCTGAACAGAATCACGAATTCTATTTTGATCTTTCTTGTCAGGAATAATCTTATCGACCACCAAATCTATAAAATGGACTTTATACCGATCGAGACCTCCGCTTACATCTACTATCTGTTTTAACTCTTCATCTACCCTGACTTGAGTGTACCCTTTTCTAATCAACCCATCAAATAACTCCCTATAATGTCCCTTTCTCCCCTTTACCAATGGGGCTAAAAGGAGACATTTTTTACCGGCGTAACTCTCTATTATCAGATCTATTATCTGCGCATCTGAGTATCTTACCATCTCTTTCCCTGTCGTGGGGGAGTATGCTTTTGAGGCTCTTGCATAAAGAAGTCGCAAGAAGTCGTAAATTTCGGTAATAGTTCCAACTGTAGAACGAGGGTTGTTATTTCCCCCTTTCTGCTCAATGGCAATAGTTGGGCTAAGTCCCTCTATACTCTCTACTTCAGGTTTTTCGAGTACTCCCATAAACTGTTTTGCATAGGAGGAGAGGGTATCAATATACCTTCGTTGTGCCTCCGCAAAAATAGTGTCGAAAGCGAGTGATGATTTTCCACTCCCGCTAAGCCCTGTAACTACTACGAGTTTATGCCTTGGAATTTTTAAAGAAACCCCTTTTAGATTATGGACGCTTGCTTTATTTATTTCAATAAAATCCATCTTTTTAACGCAAGAACGGATTTGTCGTCATCTCTGTTGCAATGGTAGTTTCAGGTCCGTGTCCCGGATAGACAATAGTGTCGGGAGGAAGGGTGAGAATCTTAGTTCCGATACTCTCCATTAGCTCGTCATAATCACCCCCCGGAAGGTCGGTTCTTCCGATGCTCCCTGCAAATAGGGAGTCTCCGGTTATTACAAAGTTCTCTTTTTGGTTATAAAGAACCACCCCACCTTGAGAATGCCCCGGAGTATATGAGACGATAAGCTCTGATTCTCCATATCTAATTATATCCCCATCTTTAAGGTCATTCACATCCTCAGAGGGTTGCTTTATATCATATCCGAAATATCCCCCCTGAGACTTAGCTCTTGAAAGATAGGGGATATCCCCTTTGTTCATAAAAGTAGGGATGTTCCATTTCTCGGCTACAAATGCATTGCCGATTACATGATCGAAATGCCCATGGGTGTTAATGAGCATTTTAGGGGTAAGTCCATTCTCTTGGACAAATTTCTCAACTCTTGACCTCTCGCTATCTGAATAGCACCCAGGGTCGATAATTACACACTCTTTTGCACTATCCCAAAGCAGATAACAGCAAGTGCGTAGGTCATTAAAGTAAAATCTCTTTATCATTTTGCAAAATTAGAAAGAGTTTTCGTAAATTTGTATTTATAAAGAACAAATTACACCTATTTACTATGCATATAGCAGTTGCCGGAAATATCGGGAGTGGAAAAACCACCCTTACCACCCTATTGTCAAATCATTATGGATGGGAGCCAAAATACGAATCAGTTGATTATAACCCATATCTTGTCGATTTTTATAAAGATATGCACAGATGGTCTTTTAATCTTCAAGTCTATTTCTTAAACAAACGCTTTGAAGATATAGTTGCTATTAGAAATAGTAAAAAACATTATATTCAAGATAGAACCATATACGAAGATGCTAAAATCTTCGCTCCAAACCTTCACTCCATGGGACTTATGGATTCGAGAGACTTTGAAAACTACTCAGCTCTTTTTAATTTAATGATATCTCTCGTAAAGGCTCCTGATCTTATTATTTATCTTAAATCATCTATTCCTAATCTGGTTGCACAGATACAGAAGAGGGGGAGAGAATATGAGAGCAGTATCCGCATAGACTATCTTAAAGGGTTAAATGATAGGTATGAGGAGTGGATGGAGGAGTATAAGGATGGGCCTAAATTGATAGTTAATGTTGATGAACTTAAGTTTGAAGAGAGACCATCAGATTTAAATATTATTATTGATAAGATAGATGCCCAGTTATATGGGTTGTTCTAAAATAAGATGAAACCTGTTTATAAAATACTGACTCTTTGTCTTCTATTGCTAATCCCATTTAAGGGGAGCGCATTAGATGATGTAAAGACAATTGTCTATGTAGGCTCCTATCATGAAAATCATCTTTGGATGCAGCCAATCTTAGAAGCTACAAGCGATGTTCTTTATAGAGCGGGATATAAAGTAAAATTTAGAACCATTTATCTTAATGCAAAGGAGATAAATGATCCTGCTGTCCGAGAGATGATATTAAATGCAAATCTCTTTCAAATCCAAGAGAAAGTGGATCTTGTTATAGTTGCCGGGCTTGAGGCATCTCAACATGTTATAACCTCCAATCATCAATTGTTGAATGGTGACACCCCTATTATTCTTGGCACATATGTGGAAAAGACCATCTCCTCTTACAAGCGAGATAATATCTGTAGTATAAGTGTGAGTCTTAATATTAGTGGACTTTATGCCACTGCTCGTCAGATGTTTCCCAATGCGACAAAGATATACATATGGAATGATAAGACGAATTTAGGACGCTTTTTTGATGAGAAACTAAAAGAGAGATTAAAAGAGTTTGAGAACGATATAGAGATAAATTATTCTTTAAATGCCTCTTCTGAAGAGGAGTTCCTTTCGATTGCAAAGAGTATAGATCCTAATTCTATCGTTATTTTGGGGAGTTGGCAGCAAGACGATTTAGGAAGAAGGGTTGATCCGGAGGTGTTCTATTTTGAGTTAGCAGATGCTTCACCAGCCCCCGTTTTTCTTCTAACCGAAGATGTCATAGAAAACACTCAATTCATTGGGGGGTATATCCTCTCTCCCTATAAACTTGGTGACGAATTGGGGAAAGAGGCCATTGCTATTTTTAGGGGAAAGACCCCACTTGAATTAGGGAGAGAATATATCTCTTGCGACCCAATTTTTGATTGGGCAGCAATAAAAGCTCACGGTGGTCTCAAATCTGCCATTCCAAGAGGTGCCATAGTCAAAAACTCATTTATGGGCTCTATAAGGGATAATTATCGTTTTTTTATTTTTATCTTCGCTATTGCTCTCTTTCTATTAATATTATTTTTACAGTTTAGATATAAGTCTCTGTTAAAAAGATCCCTTCTTAGGGAACAGGAGAATAAGAAACTTATTGAAGAGTTCGATGTCACTAGACAAAATCTCCAGAAAGCTTTGTCAGATGCCCAACAGGCTGATTCGTTAAAGTCAACGTTCCTTGCTAATATGAGTCATGAGATTAGGACACCGCTGAATGCAATAGTCGGTTTTTCAGACCTACTTGTCTCTGCTGAAAGTCAAGAGGAGAGAGGGGAATATATTAAAATAGTCAAATCAAATAATGAATTACTTCTAAGGCTTATAAATGATATATTGGATTTTTCGAGAATTGAATCTGGGAATATAGATATTATTAATAAAGAGTTTGACCTCGCAAAGTGTATGGAGGAGAGATTAAAGATTTTCCAAGGTCAGGCTATATATGGAGTAAAAATGGTTTGCGAACTCCCATGTGACTCCTATATGTTTAATTCTGATAAAAGAAGAGTTACGCAAATTACCTCTAACTTCCTTGCTAATGCTGTTAAGTTTACAAGACAGGGGAGTATTACTTTCGGTTTTACGGTTGAAAACAATGGTGTAAGAATATTCTGTACCGATACCGGTAAGGGTATCGCTAAGGAAAATACCGAAAAAATATTTATGAGTTTTGAAAAGGGGGGGAGTTTTGTGCAAGGGATAGGGCTAGGGCTCTCTATTTGCCGCTCTATTGTGTTAGCTATGAAAGGTAATATTGGAGTTGATTCGAAACTTGGGGAAGGAAGTACATTTTGGGCTTGGATTCCCGATAATAA
>CAYSND010000158.1:0-4307 GCA_964432305.1 uncultured Muribaculaceae bacterium
TATTCCCCTCATCGGAGAGTGGTGCCGAATCCACTTTGTTGAAAATGAAGGCATTGCTTTGTCAAGAGAAAAAGTGGGAGATAGTAGATTCCTATCGTATATATTTTCGTGTAGGTGATTCTCGTATAGATGCGAGTTTTAGGGATAATAGAGTAGCACTTGACAGTATTATTTCTTTTTTCCAGACTCATCAAGGGGAGATAGACTCTATTAAACTCTCTTCTTCTGCCTCTCCTGAGGGGCAATATCGTATTAATCAAATTTTGTCGTTTTCACGCTTAAATTCTCTCGAGCGTTATATTAAACGCATTTTACCCAACCAAAAAAACAATTATACCATAATTAGAGACGATAAAGGCATTGATTATAAACACCTTAGAGAGCTTGTTCTTACTTCTGATATGAAATGGAGGGAAGCAGTTATAGGGATAATAGACTCTATCCCGGAAATAGTAAAAGACTCTAAGGGTGTTTGGATAGATGGGAAGAAGAAGCGTCTTATGGACTTAGACGGAGGAGCTGCATGGGTATGGATGTATAAATATCTTTTCCCTGAGCTTCGTAATTCCACTGCCATCTATTTTTACTATCGCCCAACTTCGTCTCGCTATAAGATAAGCAGCGATAATGTGTTTGAGACTGAAAGTTATATCTCTACATCAGATTCATTAGTTAAAAATAACTCCGATTCCACTTTTATTATAAGGCGTCCTCCTCCAGTAGAGAGGTTTATATATAAACCCCTCTTTGCCTTAAAAACTAATCTTTTATATGATTTGGCCATTACCCCTAATATAGAGTTAGAGATTCCGATGGGTAAGAGGTGGAGTATGAACTTTGAATTTATTGATGGTTGGTGGCTTAGGAGGGATAATACATTTTGCTGGCAGATAATGGGTGGAGGTATTGAGACAAGATATTGGTTTGGTAATCGTGATAATAAGAGAGTTCTTACGGGTTGGTTTGCCGGTGCGTTTATAGGAGGTGGTTATTACGATTTTCAACTTGAGAAGAGCAGGGGTGTTCAAGGTGAGTTTTACATTATGTCGGGTTTATCGGGTGGTTATACAGTTCCTTTGAATAGGAGTTTGAGTCTTGAGTTTTCTACCGGAGTCGGCTATACTATAAATGATTACCGTACTTATGTGGTCATCGACAACGATTTGATCAGGAGTTCTCCTCATTATCGTTTCAAGTCTGTTTTACCTGTTAAAGCTAAGGTCTCTTTAGTCTGGACACTTTATTCCAAGAAGAGAGTTATAGGAGGAAGTGTGCGATGAATAGGTGTTTTCAGATAATACATTCTGCAATTGCGTTGACTTTCCCGTTAGTGCTTGTAACCTTGTTGTTATTTGTATTTACGGGTTGTGACAGGCGTAAGGTGCATGACCCTAATTCCTACGAAATATTACTTAATATAGACTGGCGTGAGAGTAATCTTACTCCCAACGGTAATACCATATTGGTATATAATGCCGATAATGGTCGTCTTTTTCTGAGTGATTATGTTCAGGAAAACAGTACTGCTATAACTCTCCCTGAGGGTCGTTATACTATATTGGTATTTAACGAGATGATGGGTGATTTTCATAATATTACCTTTTCTGACGAGAATGACTTGAAAAGCCTTAAGGCTCTGTCTGTTCCCAATAAGAGTAAGTTTAATTTTATTAAGTCCGATGATGCTGCCCTGTTTAACATGCCTGAGATATTAGCGACTGCCCGATTGGAGAATATATTAATCTCCCGTAAGACTCCCAAATCGACCACTTATACAATGGTTCCCAAGAGGGTTACCACACATGTACAAGTTATTGCGAAGATAAAGAACATGCATAGTTTGGCTTCATCGGGTAATTATACTCTGCTCTCCGGGGTGTCCGAAGGGATAAGTTTATACGATAACAGTGCTGTAGGTGTTAAGGGTTCTCATTTGGCGTCATTAAATAATATAACCTTCGATGTTGGTTCCACTACTGACGGCACTATGACCTCTAATTTTTCGACATTTGGTTTTCATAAGATATCCGGAGATAAGCCTGAGGGGAGTGCTGTATCTGTCTATTTAAAGTTACGAAATGGTGCGGATTTTCCGACTATAACCAGAGATATAACGACTGTAAAGTTTTTAGCAGGTAAGCACGAGATATTGATTATAATTACCATAGAAGGGATAGTTCTTCCTCCCGATATCCCCTCTATCGGTGATGGCGGAGGATTGGAAGTGGAGATGGGTGAGTGGGAGGACTATGATGAGAAGATAATAGATTTAATATAAGATAATTTAATAACGATTTATATATAAATAAACACAATTCAACAATTTTAATTATTATGAAAAAGATTTTATTTTTCACAGTCTTAGTGGGTGTTATAGGCTTTACCTCCTGTAACAAGACTAACCTTGATAAGGTAACTCCCACCTCTATCTCTTTCGGTACTGCTGTCGGCAGTGGTTCTGCTCAGACCAAAGCCACATCTACCACTCTCACCTCTCTCGGAACAGATGGTTTTTATGTTTATGGCTATCAAACCAACGGCCTTTGGAACGCGGTAACCAATAGTGCTCTTTCCGGATTAAGCAATAAGAGGGTTACCTACACTGCTCCCAGTTGGACCTACGATTCCCCTGTTCTTTGGCCGGCTTCGAACCGGGTCTCCTTTTTTGCTTTTTCCCCGGCAGCAGCCACCAATTCCATTGTTTACAGTGCGCCTGCCACGGCGGCCAATTCTGCCCCTTCGATTGCGTTCACCACTCAGGCGACAGCTGCCGCTCAGGTGGATTTAGTCACGGCTCAAACGATGAATACTTCTGCATATCTCTCTCCCAGCAACTTGGTTAATAATAAGGTTAAGATGGTTTTCCGTCATGCTTTAAGTGCTATTGGTTTTAAGTTTAGACAAAGTGGTTATTTGGGTAACGCTACAGCGAAGGCTCGGGTTAGATCCGTTCAAGTGGCTGTTAAACAGGGAAAAAATGCTACTGCCACTTTCACTTTTGCCACGACCACTTCCACCACGGGAACTGAAGCCGGCGCTTGGAGTGCCCCCGCGACTTTCTTAGCCTCATCAGTTTATACTAAAACTGATTCTCACGTGTTGTTTGATGACTTGGTGACAGGAACGAATTACCTTGTTTTGAATAATGGGAATACTACTGGTCAGCCCGACCACTATGGGAACTACAAGGATCTTTATAACGAAGGCCTTAATCATTACCTTATGTTGATTCCCCAGATTTTTAATGCCGGTGATTTGATGGTTCGTATTACTTACGAATACTCGGCAGCGGGTGATTGGAATGACACCAAGTCTTTTACTTACCCTGATGGTCCCGGGGCAGGCGTGACATCCATTGGTAGTGTTAATTACGTGTCTCTTCCCCAGTTGGCAACTGGCGCATCGACTCTCCAGAACAGGAGATACTTTTACTGTTTTACCATTTCCGGCATGTTCATCACCTTTGATAATATAGAGGTTGATAACTGGACAGATGTCACCCCTGATGTTAATGGTGGGCAGATCTAAAACAGAATCTTCTACATAAGTTGTAGAGATATTTTTAACCTATAACGGGCTGATCCCCGTTATAGGTGCTATAATTATAGTTTTAAAATGAGATTACGAATTATTTATTTGTTAGTTACCTCTTTTCTTCTCTTTACCCTCTCTTCGTGTGTAAAGGAGTTAAAACCCGGTGATCCCTCTGCTGTCAGTTTTGAGGTCTCTGAGGAGGAGAGTCTTCAGACTAAGGGGAGTGCTCAGACAGTTAGCGGGATGCAGACTGGAGGAGGTTTTTATGTGCTGGCATACCCTAATCCAGGTTATACTCCCGGTACAACATCTACCTACTATGCCGCTAAAAAGACAACTCTTTCCCCGACCACGATATATAATAAGAATGTCACTTGGAACACCACCTCCAACAGTTGGGAATACTCCCCTTTGGTTGCATGGCCCGGTCCTTCCACCTCTGTCTCCTTTTTCGCTTTCTCTCCCGCCGCCACCTCGGTTAACGGGATGGTCTTAACCCCCGCGGCGAATAGTACAGCCGGTGTTCCTAAAATAGAGATTACCGTAAAGGATGATGCTTCAAGTCAGGTTGATTTGGTGGTAGCTGCCAAGACGGATATGAGGGTAGGTGAGGGGAAGGTAAAGTTGAAATTTGGTCATGCCCTCTCGCGTATTGAGTTTCGGGCGAAGCAGGATAAGCAATACCCCTCCGGTACGACTTTTAAGATAACGGGTGTTAAGATGGTGTATATAGCCGATAGGGTGATAAATAATGGCACTTACACCTTTGCCGA
>CAYSND010000159.1:0-4278 GCA_964432305.1 uncultured Muribaculaceae bacterium
TTTCGAAATCGGGATTTACTAAAATTCTTCCGCAATATTCGCAAACTATAATTTTTTTGCTAAGAGCTATATCGAGTTGTCTCTGAGGGGGAATTTTATTAAAACAACCACCACAGGCATCTCTTTGAACTGTTACCACTGCTAAACGATTTCTTGCATTGGAACGAACTTTATTATATGCAGCCCACATCCTATCATCAATCCCTTTTCTAAGTTCCTCGATCTCTTTAATAAGAATATCCTCCTCCTTAGCAGTCTCCTCAATAATGGAAACAAGTTCTTTATTTTTATTATCAAGGTCTATCAGACGTCCGTCTAAAGCCTCTTTAGCCTCATCATAAGCCTGCTTCTTCTCTGAAAGAAGAAGAGAGTTCTCCTTTATTCTCTTTTCAGCTAACTCTCTTTCAAGTCCCTGAAACTCAATCTCTTTAGAAAGGGAATCAAATTCACGGCTATTTTTAACATTACCCCTCTGCTCTTCATATCTCGTTATGGCGGCTTTGCAGTTTTCAACATCTAACTTCCTTTGAGAAATTAGTTTCTCTAGCTCCTTCTGCTCACTCTGAAGATTTGCTATCCTCGTTTTAAGTCCTGTAATATCATCCTCTAAATCACGAACTTCCTCAGGAAGCTCGCCTCTAAGGAGGTGAATTTTATCAATCTTGGTATCTGTCTGCTGGATTCTATAAAGAGTGTGGAGCTTAACCTCCATACTTGCTTCAGAATCGCTAATATTTTTTGATAATGAGACAAAGGTCTCCCTTTCATCTATCGGGGTCTCCACCAATTGGGGTTTCTGTTTAGTCGTAGCCATATTCTTTAATAATAATATACTGGGTTGTTATCCTGTTTCGTAATTCGAACTGCAAATGTAGGAATTTTTTCTGTAAGTAAGGAAAAGATAGTTCCAACTATATCAATTTCACTCTCATAATGTCCTATATCCACTATCATAAAATCCTCCGTTTCACAAAAAAAGTCGTGATATGAGAGGTCTCCTGTAACATAAGCCTGAGCACCGGAAGAGAGAGCTTTGGGAATCAAAGATTTCCCACTTCCTCCACAGAGAGCCACTCTAGAAATCTTGTTTTGAGGAATATCTGAAGCCCTAAGGTATTTCAATGAGAAAACCTCCTTTAACTTCTTCAAGAACTCCTCACCTGTCAAAGGAGACTGCAACTCCCCTACCACTCCAAGCCCCACCTCTCCATTCTCACTCTTTTCAAGAATCTCTACATTTTTCAGAGAGAGCCTCTCTGCCATCTGACCACTTACTCCTCCGATAACCTTATCAATATTAGTGTGAGCAGAGTAAATAACAATGTCGTTTTTAATAGCGAGAGTAATTATTTTTCCAAGATTATTATCAGGGGAGATCTTCTTAACTCCTCCGAATATCAACGGGTGGTGGGTAATAATCATATTGGCACCCACCTCTATTGCCTCCTCAACTACTGAAACCGTACAATCAAAAGCAAGAAGTACCGCACGTATCTCTTGTTGTGGGCTCCCTATACAGAACCCCGCATTGTCCCAACTCTCCTGAATATAGATAGGGGCAAACTCCTCAATTACGGAAGCTATATCTGACGCCCTCATTTTTAAAGAGCTTTTGAAATTTCAAGAAGGGACTCTTTAATGGTAATGAGTCTGTTTACCACCTCTACCCTATTGTCCACCCCCTCTTTATTCTCCTTCATCCTCTGAGCAGCCCCATCTAAGGTCATCCCTTTCTCTTTTACAAGATAATGAATAGTACGAAGGTTTTTAATATCCTCTGCGGTATATTTCCTATTCCCTTTTTTATTCCTTTCCGGTTTAATCATAGTAGGGAATTTGTCTGACCAAAAACGGATTAAAGAGGCGTTTTCGCCAAACATTTCAGCAACTTCTCCTATAGAGTAGTATAGCTTTTCGATTTTAATCTCTTTGTACGACATGGCTTATTATAATTTAATATTAATCAAGTGACTGTCCTGTATTAAGGGCTATCATCATCATCTCCTTATACTTAGTGGGGTTAAGCTCTGCGAAAAAATAATTAACCGGATCCTGAAACTCCCCTTTATAAACCACCTCATAGTGAAGATGTGGTGCGAAAGAGATCCCACTACTCCCCACTCTCGCTATAACCATCCCCTGTTTTACCACCTGTCCCTTCCTTATAAGAATATCTCCAAGATAAGAATAAGTAGTAACATATCCGTTCCCATGATCTACCGTAACCCTATTCCCTTTCCCTTTTGCAGATTTCTCAGTTTGAGAAACCGTGCCGGATGCAGTTGCTAACACATCTGTTCCTATTGATGCAATAAGATCAAGTCCTGTGTGCATAGCCACTGTCTTATAAAAAGGGTGTACCTTCCTCCCCACTGTGGCTCCTGTCTGAACAATCGAAAACCCTTTTATAGGGAATATCGAAGGTATTGCCATTATCTCCTCTCCCCTCGTTGCTATCTCTTTTTCGATAGAACTTATTATATTTTTATTTTCAGAGACCCTCTCCTCCAATCTTTTAATCCCTTCTATCGTATATTTTACTATTGCGTTTCCAAATGTGGTATCCACCTTGAAAGAGTAAGAAGAGTCATTTCCAACATTGGAGTAAAAGTTAGGTGCCTCAGCATTGAAAATGTCACGATAAACCTCATTGTCTCGTGCCTGAAGGTTTGCAATAACCTTATCTAACTGCTCTGCTTTCTCTGCCATTATCTCATACTCACTCTCAATAGCCTTAGACTCTCGTAATATCTCTTTCTCTTTCTCTGTGTTAAAGAAAAGAGCAAAAATAACATAGTAGAGGAGTGCTACACCCAATATGCTTATGGAAAACCATAAAACTCTTCTAATAAAACCTCTTATGGATAACCTCTCCTCGACAAATTTTAACTGCTCTTTATCGTATTTTAATCTCTTCATTACTTTCTTTTAAGCTTGGTAAGAGGCTTGGGAAGGGGCTTAACCATAGTAGAATAGTCCTCCGGAGAAATGTCGATGTTTAAATAGTTTATAGGATTAACTGTTGCGTTTTTATATATTACTTCATAATGGAGGTGTGTTCCAAATGAGCGTCCTGTATCCCCCATTTCTCCTAATTGATCCCCTCTGGAGAGCTTCTGCCCCTCTGTAACAGAATAAGATCTAAGGTGAGCATATCGAGTCTTATACCCAAAACCGTGATTTACCAAGACATAATTTCCATACCCGAAAAAGTCATACCCTACACTCTCAACCACTCCGTTTCCGGTTACAAAGATTGGTTCCCCTTTAGGACCTGCAAGATCCACTCCATGGTGCATCCTATAATATCTTCTATCTCCGGGATCAAGCCTCATACCATACCCGGAAGAGATTCTAATTCTACCGGCAGTGGTAACAGGAGGAATAGTAGGCATACAGAGTGCCATCTCACCGGCTTTCTTTGCAAACAGAGAGACATCGTCGAGAGAACGAGATTGGATATAAGCTTTTTTATAGAGAATATCGAGGTTTTTAGCTGTAGAAGTTAGTAGCCCCGACTGATCTATTCTTTCGAGATGAGAATAACGATTTACCCCTCCGAACCCGGCATTTCTAATATCCTGGGGAATCTCCTCCATTCCGAAAACAGGACGATAGAGGATATTGTCCCTCATTTGTAGTTCATTAAGAAGAATTTCGCTATTTTCAAGTTTCTTATTTAAGATTTCAAGTTTTGTATGCCATTCCGCTAAATTTCTTTCAAGAATTTTAGTCTTAGGCAATTCCAACCCCACCATCTGAGTAAAGATGTGAAGAGCTAAAAAAAAGACACCGACACTTGAGCAAATAACAAAAAGCCCTTTTAGGAAATGTGTCGAAAAGGGAGTCTTATGTTCCTCGCAATTAAGTGTTTCTGTATTTAAACGGTATCGTTTCTTGCCAATCATTCGCTGCTTTATTAATTAAAGTAACCGCAAATTTAATTAATTTTAATAAAAAACCTATTTTTGCAGTTGAAATATCGAATAATCTGTATGAGCTCAAAAGAAATTAGAGAGAAGTTTTTAGATTTTTTTGCATCAAAAAATCATGTTATCGTCCCTTCCGCTCCAATGGTGGTAAAGAACGATCCTACCCTTATGTTTACAAATGCCGGAATGAATCAGTTTAAAGACTGTTTCCTTGGAAATTCCCCTATAACACACCCCCGAATAGCGGACACCCAAAAGTGTTTAAGAGTAAGTGGGAAACACAATGACCTCGAAGAGGTAGGACATGACTCTTATCATCATACCATGTTCGAAATGCTTGGGAACT
>CAYSND010000160.1:0-4256 GCA_964432305.1 uncultured Muribaculaceae bacterium
GACCGATAACAGCTCTTGCCCCTGCCCCATCAGGGCGCGGTGCGGTGATATGATAAGCATCTGCGGTCATTCCGAAACCAGCTATTTCAGCATAGATTTTCGCTCCTCTCTTCTTTGCATGTTCATACTCCTCAAGAACAAGAATACCTGCCCCTTCCCCCATTACAAAACCATCGCGATTCTTATCGAAAGGACGCGAAGCTTTATGGTAGTTTTCATTATTCGTGGAGAGGGCTTGAGATGAGTTAAATCCTCCTATAGAGGGTTCAGTAATCGGAGCTTCAGCTCCTCCGGAAATCATAATATCTGCTTTTCCAAGACGAATAAGATTCAGACAATCCCCGATAGCATGCGATGATGAGGCACAAGCCGAAGTAGTAGCATAGTTCGGACCTGTAAAACCATATCTCATAGAAACATGACCTGCGGCAATATCTGATATCATCTTAATAATAAGAAAAGGACTAAAGCGAGGTATTTTTCCACCCTCGCTATAGTCCATTATCTCTTTTGCGAGGCTCTCTATGCCTCCTATCCCTGAACCAAGTATAACACCGATTCTTGCAAGATTTGCAGTTTCAAGATTAATTCCACTATCTTTTATCGCCTCTTCTGTAGCAGCAAGCGCAAAGTGTGAAAATCTGTCAAGTTTTCGCTCCTCCTTTTTATCGATTCCAAAATTGGAAGGGATGAAATTTTTTACCTGACAAGCAAATTTAGTTTTGAAAAGAGTCGTATCGAAGCGCTCTATAAGTGATGCGCCACTAACTCCGGCATTAAGGTTGGAAAAGTATTCCTCTGCATTGTTGCCAAGAGGGTTAATTGTTCCAATACCTGTAACAACTACTCTTTTGAGCTCCATCGCTATGTCAAAAAAGAATTAAGCTTTCTTCTCACGAATATATGCTACAGCGTCTCCAACTGTTGAAATTTTTTCTGCTGCATCATCAGGAATGTTGATGTCAAATTCTTTTTCAAATTCCATAATAAGCTCTACAGTATCGAGAGAATCAGCTCCCAAATCATTTGTAAAACTTGCGGTAGGTGTAACCTCGCTTTCGTCAACGCCAAGCTTGTCAACTATAATGGCTGTAACTTTTGAACTAATGTCTTCTGCCATGGTTTAAAATTTTAGTTAATAAATAATTTTTTTTCAATTTTGAACTTGCAAATTAAGGTAATATTTTTGGAAAATAAAAATTTGATTTGTTTGTTTCTCTTTTTTTATACTATTTTTGGAGTATGAAACAGAGAATAAGAATAGCCATATTCGCTTCCGGTTCAGGAAGTAATGCTGAAAACTTTATGGAATTTTTCAGTAACTCTGAAATTGCTTGTATCTCCCTTATTTTATCAAATAAAAAAGATGCATATGTCCTTCAAAGAGCGAAAAGGTTCGAAGTCCCCTCAGTAGTTATCCCCACAAGGGTTTTTCAAGAAGATGGGGGTGAATTGGTTCAGATATTGGAGAACTACAAGATCGATTTTATTGTATTAGCAGGGTTCCTTTTGAAAATTCCTGCTATTCTTTTACAAAAGTACCATGAAAGAATACTTAATATCCACCCTGCACTCCTCCCTAAATACGGAGGTAAAGGGATGTATGGTGAGAATGTACATAAGGCAGTGATTGCGGCAGCAGAGAGGGAGTCAGGAATTACTATTCATTTGGTAGATGAAATTTATGACCACGGAGAGATTCTGTACCAGTCTAAATGTGAAATAGTTGAAGGGGAGACACCTCAGACACTTGCCGAGAAAATTCATCTTCTCGAAAAAATTTATCCCGCAATAACAGAACAGTTCATTTTAGATATAAAACAAAACACTATTTAATTTACTACACTAATGAAAAAAACATCTCTTTTGGTGCTTCTATGCGCCCTTATCCTTTTACCATCATCCCTAAAAGCAGACGAGGGAATGTGGATGGTAAACCTTCTTGAAAAAGGTCTTATTCAAAAAATGAAAAAAGCAGGGCTGAAACTCCCGGCGAATGTCATATATGACGAAAATGCTGTTGCTATTAGCGACGCAGTGGTTTCTCTCGATTTTGGATGCACAGGAAGTATAATCTCATCACAAGGGTTATTGATTACAAACCACCATTGCGCTTATGGCGATGTTCACTCTATAAGTACTCCTGAGAACAACTATCTCGAAGATGGGTTTTGGGCATTCACAAAAAAAGAAGAAGTGCCTATCCCGAGTAAGGGGGCCTATTTTTTAAGGAAAGTAATAGATGTAACTGAGGAGGTGGCTGCACTTAGGGTACAGTATGAGAATGATAACCAATTCCTTGGCTCTAGGAAACTCGTCTCCATCATGGAGAAAAAATATTCTGAATCATCGGGATATGAGGCAGGATTTGTAGGGATGTGGCGTGGAGAAAAACACTATATCTTTCTTTATGAGGTATATAAAGACATAAGGCTTGTTGCAGCTCCCCCTGTCTCTATTGCAGCTTATGGTGGAGATACTGATAATTGGGAATGGCCTCAACATAAAGGAGACTTCGCCCTTTATAGAGTATATGGAGACAAAGATGGAAAACCTGCTGCATATTCGACTGAGAACATCCCTATAGTTCCACGAAGAGTCCTCCCTGTCTCTACAGAGGGTGTTAAAAAAGGGGATTTCACGATGATACTTGGTTATCCCGGAAGTACCGACAGATATAGCTCCTCTTTTCGTATGGATTTCTTTGAAAAACTAAAGAACCCCATTACCACCAAAATACGTCGCGACTGCCTTGACATAATGAATCGCTGGATGGATTCTAACCCTGAAATAAGGCTAAAATATGCAGATAAGTATTTTGGAATCAGCAATGTGCAGGAACTCGACGAAGGGACTATACTCTGCCTTAGAAGATATAAGGTGGTTAATCAGAGAAAAGAGCAGGAGAAGGAACTCCAATCGTGGATAGATATCGACCCTCAAAGAAAAGAGAAGTGGGGAACACTTCTGAGTGATTTGGATGCGGTCTATCTTCAAACTCAAGAAGATGAGAAACAAAACACCTATTTCCAAGAGACTTTGGTTAGGGGCTCAGAGGTGTTCAGGCTGATCTCCGCAACCAATATTATGATTAATGACTTTACCAAAAAAGATCAGACTCTCGACACACTGGTTCTCTCCCCTTTAACAAGTAGTAAGTTTGTTAATGCTTATGAAACTATATTCAAAGCCACAGACCAAAATGTCGAGAATGAGCTGACTGCCTACTCTATTAAAACGTTCTTAAGAAATGTGGATCAAAAGGTATGGAGCAATGAGATAAAGGAACTTTATAATAAATATGGCGGAGATATTGATCTTTTAGTTACCTCTGTTATGAAAGAGAGTGCCTTTACCGATAGGGGTAGGTTTATGCAAGTTATGAAGAGTAATCCTACCGTTTGTAACCTTAAAAAAGACCCCATCTATATTTTATACCGTACTATTACTATGCAAGACTTAAATAAGAGGATTCAAGAGGTAGAGAACAGGGTAGGAAAATCAAAATCATATTATGAGAAGCAGTACACCAATGCTTTCTATGAAATGAATCTTGAAAAAGGACGCGTTCAGTATCCTGATGCAAACTCTACCATGCGTATTACTTATGGAAATGTAGGGAGCATCTCCCCCTCTGATGGGATTTATTACTCTGAGCATAGTACTTATCAAGGGATTCTCGACAAATATAACCCTGATGATTATGAATTTAAGCTGAAGGAGAGACAACTTAATCTACTCGAGAAGAAGGAGTGGGGACGCTGGGCAGATAAAAAAACAGGCTCTCTACATATTAACTTCCTCTCTAACAATGATATAACCGGGGGAAACTCAGGAAGCCCTGTGTTAAATGCCAAAGGGGAACTCGTAGGTCTTGCTTTTGACGGAAACAAAGAATCTCTTGCCGGAGACTTTTACTTTCACCCGGAATTAAATAAATGTGTCAATGTAGATATCCGTTATGTACTTTGGATATTGGATAAATATGCAGGGATGGGGAATATACTAACTGAAATTGGAATTAATTAGATTTTTTTTATATTTGTACCCTATTAACGAACTACCTATGTAATGAAACGCACTCTTATTGCTGTTTTATTTGGATTGATTTCTATCATCACCTACTCTCAGAAATACTCTTTTTCAGGGAGAGTGCTCATTAAGGGTGCCGATACTCCTGTTGATTTTGCTACTGTTCTCCTAAAAGAGAAAGAGTTATGGAGTGTTGCCAATGATAAGGGGGAGTTTGTTATAAA
>CAYSND010000161.1:0-4222 GCA_964432305.1 uncultured Muribaculaceae bacterium
ATTGGAAAAGAGAACAGGCTTCTATGGCACCTTTCCGAAGACCTGAAATATTTTAGAAGAACCACCACAGGGCACTCTGTGATTATGGGGTACAATACTTTCCTCTCTGTCAATAAAAGACCTTTGCCAAACAGAAGAAATATTGTGGTTAATAATGAGATGAAAGATGGTGTTTATGACGGAGTGGAGTTCTTCTCGACCCTCGAAGGAGCTATTGCCGCTTCAGGTGCCGGTAATGGGGGAGAGGAGGTCTTTATTATTGGGGGAGGGATGATGTATAGAACCTCTATGCCTCTCGCCCAAAAACTCTATATAACCGAGGTTTCGGATACTGTTGAGGATGCCGATACTTTTTTCCCCGAAATTGATCTCTCTATCTGGAAAGAGGAGACACGAAGTGAGCCGATAAAAGATGAGAAAGCAGGAGTAGAATACTCTTTTGTAACATATATCAGAAAATAACCTTTTAAGTACTAAAACTATGAGTAATCAAAGAGATAGTTTCGGAAGTAGGTTCGGAGTCCTTGTGGCATTGACAGGGTCTGCAGTCGGGTTGGGAAATTTATGGAGATTCCCTTATTTAGTTGGAACTAACGGAGGAGCAGCTTTTATAATAATTTATATCTGTTTTGCCCTTGTGCTTTGTCTCCCTATAATGTTTTCAGAATTCGTAATAGGGCGTAGAAGTCAGGCAAATGTTTTCGGAGCATTTAAGGTATTAGCCCCTAAATCTAAATGGGGAACTGTCGGTATAATCGCGGTGCTTGCCTCTTTCTCCATTCTTTCTTTTTATTGTGTTGTAGGGGGATGGACGATAGATTATATAGTTAAAGCCATTACTTTTAAAATTACCTCAGCGTCAGAGGCTGAGATATCACAGATGTTTCCTCAAGTGTCATCTTCTACCTGGTCTCCATTAATTTATATCTTTATATTCTTGGGACTTACAGGGTTAATAGTAGTTGCAGGTATTCAGAAAGGGATTGAGAGATATACCAAGGTAATGATGCCGCTTCTATTTGTTATGATAATAATTATAGCGATTAGGTCCATGACGTTACCCGGGGCATCAGAGGGGTTAAAGTTTCTTTTTAAGCCTGATTTCTCAAAAGTAACTTCGCAGACATTTCTTGACGCTTTAGGACAGGCATTTTTCTCATTAAGCCTTGGGTGTGGAACCATAATGACTTATGCCTCTTATGTTAAAAAAAATGAAAATATAATGAAGACATCGACTCTGACTGCTGTTTTTGATTCACTCTTTGCAATTATAGCGGGAACAGCCATTATGCCCGCAGTGTTTGCTTTTGGAATCTCTCCAAGTCAGGGACCGGGGCTTGTATTTGTAACCCTACCTCATATTTTTTCACAGATGACAGGTGGTGGTATAATTGCCATATTGTTCTTTATAACCCTTTTTATAGCTGCCATAACCTCTTCTATATCCCTTCTTGAGGTTATAGTGTCCTATATGAAGGAGGAGTTTAATATTAGCAGGAAGTGGTCGGTATCTGCCTCTTTAATTGTACTATTGGTAACCGGCTCCCTCTGCTCATTGTCTCAGGGGGTTTTAGCTGATTTCAAAATATTCGGTCTAACATTTTTCGAAATTTTCGATAAACTTTCAGCCAATATCCTAATGCCTTTAGGAGGATTACTTGTGGTTATCTTTATCGGATGGAGACTCGGAAAGAGTGCATTTAAAGCTGAGATTACTAACGAAGGAGCCCTTACCATTAAAGGGTGGCTATTAGAAATAATCTACTTTATAATAAAATTTATAGCCCCGGTAATAATATCGGTAATAATGTTAACAGGGCTGTTTTAAAATATTAACTATTTATTGCTTTGACGGGGTCGAGGTTGGCAGCGTTATAGGCAGGGATTAATCCGGATATAAGACCGATAACGGCAGCGATTACAAGACCTTTAGTGGCATTTGCAAATGTCATTACGAGAGGGAAAGTCTCGTTGTTTTGAAATAAGAGTGAGATACCCCAGACAAGTAAAACACCCAATAGTCCTCCTGCTATCGAGAGGACAGCAGCTTCTACAAGGAACTGTGTCAAAATAACATATTTCTTGGCTCCGAGAGCCTTTTGAATCCCTATCTGATTTGTTCGCTCTTTTACGGAAACAAACATTATATTGGCTATTCCAAACCCTCCGATAAGGAGAGAGAACCCCCCTATAACCCATCCGACGATATTTACAATTTTCATAATTTCACTTACAATATTAGTTAGAAAGGTTATTTCGTTAACTGCAAAATTGTCTTTTTGAGCAGGTTTTAATCTTCTATGGGAGCGAAGAATCTGTTTTGTCTCGAAAAGAAACTCCTCTTTATCGACTTTATCTTTTGGAGACATTGCTATCATCCCTCCGCTACGGCTGACATTATACATGGTCTTGCCAAAATTTAGTGGCACCATTACAGCATTGTCTGTGTCGAAAATCTGCACCATGCTCTTTCCCTGCTTTTTAATTACTCCGATAACATTAGCAGTTTTACCCCCTACTTTCATTGTCTTACCTACTGCGTTCCCCTCAGGGAAGAGAACTTCAGCCACATTGTTTCCGATTATAGCTACATTGGCGGCACCACGCCCCTCCATTATTGAAAAATCCCTTCCAAACTCTATTTCATAATTTATTACTTTATTAATATTAGGAGAGACTGCTATTACATAGCCATTATTAAAATAGTTTCTGTCTCTCTTAAATATTTTGTAAAAATTGGAAAAATAGGTCACCTCTTCTGCTGTTTTTGAATAGCTTTTAATATAACTGTATTCATCTTCAGTAACGGGAGGTCTTTTACGGTACTCCCACCACTTATATTCTCCCCCTTGGTCAGGACCCCAGGGCCATTGCTGAAGGTAAATAACATCTCCACCAAAGGCGCTAAACCCCTGTTTGATATTGCTTTGGAGGGCATCAACGGCTGTAAAGACTGCCACTATCGAGAAGATCCCGATACTTACTCCGAAGAGCGATAAAAAAGTTCTGAATTTGTCTGTTTTAAGTGATGAAAAAGCGAAAATAACACTCTCCCCCATCAACTTAAACACCACTTTTGCGTCAGTAATAAATCGTTTCATCATTAAATCGTTTATAATCCTATTTTTTTCTTCAAATCTCTAATTAAATCAAAAGTGTCCATAGGGGACATTTGATTTAGATCTATCTCTTTAAGGGTATTTCTAATCTCTGCTAATAGGGGATCCTCAAGCTGAAAAAGTGAGAGCTGTATCGGCTCTGGATGAGAGGTGGAGAGAGGGGACTTTTTACCTGAGAACTCCCTTTTGTGACTATCTCGTGGCTGCTCAGAGCTCTCCTCAAGTTTTTTAAGTATTTTTTCTGCAGAGTGAACCACTTCGCGTGGCATTCCTGCAAGTTTAGCAACATGAATCCCGAAACTATGAGCTACTCCTCCCTCACATAGAAGACGTAAAAAGAGAATTTTTCCCTCAATCTCTTTTACTGAAATATGGAAATTTTTAACACGCGGGAAGAGCTCTTGAAGCTCATTGAGTTCGTGATAATGTGTGGCAAACAGGGTTTTAGCTCCCTCTCCTCTCTGATGAAGATATTCTACTATAGCCCAAGCAATAGACATACCGTCATAAGTACTCGTTCCGCGCCCTATCTCATCTAAAAGAATAAGCGAGCGTGGAGAGAGGTTATGCAGGATAGTAGCTGTCTCTAACATCTCTACCATAAAAGTAGATTCCCCTCTCGAAATATTATCGGAAGCTCCTACTCGTGTAAATATTTTATCAACATATCCGATATTGGCGGCTGATGCCGGCACGAAAGAACCAATTTGAGCCATTAGTACTATAAGAGCAGTCTGTCTTAGCAAAGCAGATTTACCCGACATATTAGGACCCGTTAAGATGATTATCTGCTGAGAGTCGCTGTCGAGCAAGAGGTCATTGGCGATATATCTCTCCCCTTCGGGCATATTTCTTTCAATGACAGGGTGCCTCCCCTGCTTAATCTCAATCCTCCTGCTATCATTCATCTCCGGACGACAATAATCAAACTCCTCTGCACAGAGTGCAAAAGAGAGGAGGCAGTCAAGTTTGGCAATAATACGGGAGTTCTTCTGGATAATCGGGATATTCTCCTGGATATCAAGTATTAACTTGGAGAAGATACTCTGTTCCAATGAAACAATTTTCTCTTCTGCTCCGAAAATCTTCTCCTCATACTCTTT
>CAYSND010000162.1:0-4207 GCA_964432305.1 uncultured Muribaculaceae bacterium
ATCTCCTCCCTAATTATTCTGCAAGCAGACACTTTAGCTACCTATCCTAAAATTGGTGGGTATAATACCTTTACTCATCGATGATGATATTTTTTTCCATTTATGAGGTGTGGAATATAAAATCTTGTATCTTTGTACTTTCAGATTTTGAAATATGCAAGATATAAAACATAAGAGCGTAAGTAGTACTGAAAGCCAAATACTACAAGTCTTTATTGACAAAGGGAAAAATTGGTTTTCGGTTACGGAGGCCGACAAGTATTTACCCAATTTAGCAGGTAATCCTCTACGCATTCATTTGAAAAGGATGACTGACGATGGTTTGCTAATGAGAGTTAAGGAGGGAGTTTATTACATTATTCCTTTTGAACAAGACTCAGAAATATTTATGCCTGATTGGCACCTACTCGCCGAGCCTTTGGTTGGAGAAAATTTCTACATTGGGTATTATTCCGCAATGCAAATTCACCAACTGATAACTCAACCTTCACTCAAAGAACAAATAGTAGTAAACAAACAGATAAAACCAAGTGAGAAAGAAATTAAAGGGGTAACATTTCAGTTTATATATCACAACGAAAAACATTTTTTTGGATACAAAAAAATTTGGATTGATAATTTCAATAAAGTATACTGTAGCGATTTAGAAAAAACAATTATTGACTCCCTCTATAAGCCCAATTATGCAGGGGGTATAGTTGAAATCGCTAAAGCAATTTTCATGGCTAAAGATAAAGTTAAATACGAAACACTGCTCAAATATGCTTTGGAATTTGATGCACAAGTTGTAATTAAACGACTTGGGTATTTACTAGAGTTATTAGAAATCAACAGTCCGATTATCGGAACATTGCTTGAAAAGCGTTCAAATTCCGTTGCCTTACTTGAAACCAAAGCCCCGAAAAACGGCAAAATTGATTCCCGTTGGAACATTCAACAAAATGTTGATATTGAAACTATTAAATCATCACTCCTAACTTAGTTTAATATGATACGCCCACAAGAGATACAACTAAAAGCCAGAAAAGAAGGAGTTCGTGATTCGCAAATAGAAAAAGATTACATTCTTTCTTGGATACTTATAGGCTTGGCTCACAGCGAATTATTGTCGAAAATCCTCGCTTTTAAAGGCGGGACTGTTCTTAAAAAAATCTATTTTAAAGATTATCGCCATTCTGAAGATTTAGATTTCACACTGTTAGATAACACTATTACAAACGAAGAAGTTAAAAGTGCATTTGAAAAAACTTTTGACTTTGTGAAAGAGGAAACCAATATTGACCTATTTATTATTGAATTTGGTGAACACGCAACAGGTAATATAAACTTCTACATTGAATATAATGGTGTTCTTGGCGGCATAGGTAAAAAGGTAAAAGTTGATATTTCAAAAAATGAACTTTTGTTATTTGACTTAGAAAAAAAATCGTTATTTGATACTTATTCTGACCATCTTGATTCTGTTTTGCTTTGTTATTCATTGTCAGAAATTATTACTGAAAAATTACGTTCAATTCTCTCTCGGCAACAACCACGTGACTTTTATGATTTATGGTACTTAACAGAAATTGAGGGGTATGATTTGAGTGATTTTAGCTATGAATTTGAGGCAAAAGCCAAGCACAAAGCTTTAAACCCAGAATTATTGGAAAGCCGCATTGTTAACATTTTGCCGACTTTCAAAAGTAAATGGGAAAGTTCAATAAAGGAACAAATAAAGGATTTACCTCCATTTGAACAAGTTTCACGAGAACTTGGACGACATTTTAGAAAACTGTTAAAAAAGCAATAAAATAACGAGGCTCCCACTAATTTATTTAACCTCCAATGAATCTTTGGCGGTGGTGTCTTGGGGATTATAGACTTCGGGGGTCGAGTCGGCGTCACATTTGGGTAGGGAATCTACCGAGAGGACAGTTTCGGGGACTAAGCCATCTTGAATGATGTGTCCCTTAGGTTTATCACCTGACTTATAGATAGCAAAACCAACACCTGCGAAGATAAGCAGAACGGCAGCGATTCTGGTTAAAGGTGAACGGTAAAAAGAGATATACCATTTTTTAGGAGCCGATACCACTTTATCTGACTTCACATCTTCCATCGCAGAGCGGAGTTTTCTCATCCCTTCTATCTTCTTCCGACATTCGGGACAAGAGTTAAGATGCTCCTGAACCGCTGTCTCTTCATCGTAAGACATCAGGTTTAAGAGGTACCTCTCTATTGTTTTGATATTTAGATGTTTATTATGCATTCTTAGGTTCGGTAATAATAACTTCAAATCTATTTATAAGTCTCTCTTTTATCCTCTTCACATCTTGTCTGAATCGTGCAGCATGTCTTACCATATCTTTCTCGTCCACCTCTCCGTAACGTTTGGTAACCATCTCTTCGTAAGACAAATCGTCTAAATAATGCTCAAATAAAAGTTTAACTTTTTCTTCTAACCCCTCAACCAACTTCTTGTGGAGCGGATGCTCTTCATTATATAAAACCACTATCATGTAGTTTCTGACACTCTCTTCATCTGCAAGGTCGATATAATTGGTTAGCTTCTCTTCTTGTGACGGGAAATTTGCAGGAATTGTCGCAGGATCGTCGAAAAATCTTTTTTCATCATCCGCAGTAAGTTTATAAGTGATGGAATCGAGGTCTGTTTGAGGGGCTCTTTTGCGTCCTCTAAGTAGCTCTTTATTCTTATTCTTAATTATCCCCACTGCATAAGAGATAATATCCTGAACCAATGTGGGCTGTTTAAGTTTACCCCCTACTACTGCCTGGTTTAGAATATAACAGGTATCGCTCCATAAATCGAGTACCGAATCTCTCGATGCAGAACCTGAAATCTGATAACTAAACCCAGCTGTCAATGGTTTTAAACGGGTAAAAACCCTCTCCCAATAAAAATTATTATTCCCTTTCAACTCCTCTATCACATACTCCGCAGGGAGTGGAAATCTACTCCGCAAAACCTCTTTACAATACTTATCTAATAATTTAGAAGTATCCCAAGAGACCGAGACACTAAAATGCTCTCCGTAAATGGTTTGGAAGAGTGTCGGAGAGAGCGAATACGAGATGGTTTCCCCCTCCAAAGCTAAATAGCGATCTGTTTCACTCTTCTCATTAGAGAGAAACATCTCATAAAGGTCAGCAGTAAGAAGAGACTTTACCCCCCTTTCAAAAAACTCATTCCCTCTATTCTCCTTACAAAAGCCATTAAAATCTTTTCTACGATAAAAATCATCGAGAATTCTCGTCTTCCATTCATAGAAAGACTCTTTCCCCTTAACAGGAAAATTCTCGGCAATAAATGTAACTTCCTCCTCTAGGTCTGAAAAAAAGCCAAGCTTGGTAAGCCTATAGCGCTCATCCTCTTTAATGATAAATTCTCTTATATTGCTTTTTGTCAGATCTTTACTCATCTTTACAAGTTCCTTATTTTTTTCTCCCAATTCCATGCAGAAAGTAACACCTCATCTATAGGTGTCTCCCCTTTCCATCCAAGAACGACATTAGACTTCGTGGCATCTGCCCAAACCTTCTCTATATCCCCCTCTCTTCTACTCACAAATCTATAAGGGAGATCTACCCCCGTAGCTTTCATAAATTCATTAACTAACTGAAGTACAGAGAGTCCTATCCCTGTTCCAACATTAAATATCTCATAACGTGGAGACTCTTTCTCAGTCAGCATCCTCCTGATGGCAGAGACATGTGCCTTAGCTAGATCACACACATAGATATAATCCCTGATACAAGTCCCGTCAGGGGTATTATAATCTTTCCCGAAAATGCTGAGTTCCTTCCTTAACCCTGCTGCGGTCTGGGTAATAAAAGGGACTAAATTCTGAGGCACTCCGCGGGGGAGCTCACCGATTTTTGCAGAGGGGTGTGCACCAATAGGATTAAAATATCTTAGGGCAATAACTTTCAATTTAGCATCCGCCTTCGTAGCATCTGATAAAATATCTTCACACATCTGCTTCGTCCTTCCATAAGGGGAGACTGCGGGCTGCACAGGAGCATTCTCGTTAATAGGAAGATCCTCTCTCCTCGGCTCTCCATACACTGTACAAGAGGAGGAAAAGACAATACAGGAACTCTCTTGAGCTGACATCAGCTCTATCAAGTTAAGAATAGAACGTAGGTTGTTATTATAATACTCTATCGGTTTCTGAACACTCTCCCCCACAGCTTTATAAGCAGC
>CAYSND010000163.1:0-4175 GCA_964432305.1 uncultured Muribaculaceae bacterium
CAGAGTCGCGAACAGGATCACAATTACACCCTAACAACCAAAGGTTTCGATAAATGGTTTCAGGAGAGGAATCAACAGATTCGTAACTGTCGAGAAGTATCTCTATATGAGGTAGTTCAAAGCGGACAAAAGCAGAGTGTAGAGAATCAGGATTGAAGGTCTCACTCCGTAATGAGAGGGGGAGAGTATCGGCACCATCCAACTCCTCAATTAGTTTAACAGTAAGATCTAAGCACATTTTCCCTCCATACCCGCATACTGGAGAGGTATGGTCGAGTATATCGAGTACCCCCTTAGTGGTATAAACATCCCGCTCAGGGAGAAAATGTTCATTTAATGTAGCGAGAAGTGCCTCCCTATCACGTATATCTATCTCCGAACTCACTATAATTATAAACTTATTGAACATCATCTGTCCCGCCCCCCAGAGTGCATTTGCCACTTTCTGAGCCTGTCCTGGATAACTCTTTTTAATCTTAACAATAGCAAAATTATGTCCCACACCCTCCTCAGGGAGGTATAGATCCTCTATCTCCGGAGCAATGGCAAACTGAATAGGGGTAAGAAAAATCTTCTCGGTGGCAATAGCAATATACTTATCCTCCATCGGAGGGATTCCAACAATGGTCGCCGGGTAAACGGCACCCTTTCGGTGAGTTATGCAGGTTACGTGAAATTTAGGATAGTAGTCCTCCAATGAATAAAATCCTGTGTGGTCACCAAAAGGTCCTTCGATAATTTTCTCCTCCGACACATCCACATACCCTTCAATCACGAAATCGCAATCTTCGGGGACTTGCAGAGGTTGGGTAAGACAATTCACAAGTTTAACCGGAGCATCCCTTAAAAACCCTGCAAGGAGATATTCGTCAATTCCGTCAGGCATGGGTGCAGTAGCTGCATATGTATAGATAGGATCACCCCCAAGAGCCACTGCCACAGGAAGTTTGCTATCAGAACACTCCCCGGAAGCCACCATAGAGGCGAGCAGGTCATAATGCCTTGCCCCTGTCTTATGCCTATGCCAATGCATCCCTGTGGTCATATCATCAAACACCTGCATTCTATACATCCCCACATTTCGTCCCCCACTCTTTGGGTCGCGGGTATGAACCAGTGGGAGGGTAATAAATCTCCCCCCATCCAACTCCCAACATTTAAGAATCGGGAGGAGAGAGAGGGATTCGAACCTTACCTCCTGACAGGCACCCCTCCCTGAAATGGTTTTAGGGAGCCATCTCGAAACCCCTGAAAGGGTAGGGAGTATCTTTAACTTATCATAAAAAGAGTTTCTCTGCTGAAGTACCTCCCCTATAAGGGAATCCATTCTCTTATTAATCTCATCCCACTCCTCTATACCGAGCACATAACGAATCCTCTTATCTGACCCCATCATATTGGTAATAACAGGGAAATCACTCCCCGTATTCTCAAAAAGGAGCGCCTTCCCACCTCCGGGGGATTTACATTCCCTATTAGTAATGGTCGTAATATCGAGGATAGGATCAGTAAACTCCTTAATCCTAAGGAGTTCCCCTTGTGATTCAATAAAATCGATATAGTGACTCAGAGATTTATACATACTTACCCGCTACATCTATTTAGTAAATATAGGATAGACTTAAACTCTATTCCGCTATGATATGAGAGTCCGATTTCGCAGGTGCGGCTGGTGGCATACCCTGAATCGCACCCATAGACCTGCTCTTTTAAGAATCTTAGCCCGTGAGCATTTAACTCCGGAAGAAGAAACCCTCTGTCCCCTGCAAACCCGCAACAGTTGCTATCGATTATGACCACCTCCTTAGCACATTTTTTGGCAATATTATATAAAGTCCTATCCACCCCTAATTTCTTAGCCGAGCAGACTGCAAAAATGGCTACCCTCTCCTCAATAGGATTTGTAACAAGTTTGTTAAGTAGATATTTTTCCGCAAATTCTGCAGGCTCATAAAGTTTGAGTTTCCCATCCATATTTGTATGCATAGTGTAAAGACAGGGACTCATATCACAAAGAATCGGGTACTTGCCTCCATTGGATGCCTCCAAAAGTGCCGCCATAAGGTCGTCAGAAGCCCTTTTACCTGCTTCGACAAATCCCTTTGAAGAGAAAGCCATACCGCAGCAGAGCTTATCTAGGTTTTTAGGATAGATAATATTATACCCCGCTTTTTCAAGTAACACTTTTGTTAGCAGGGTTATTTCCACCTCCTTCGAATAACTCTTTGAAACCCCCATGCTTCTGGTAATACAAGATGGAAAATAGACCACATTTAGGGAGTCATCTTTAGAAGGAGTGCTATTGTTCTTATAATCTATACGATGTGCCCCCTTAGGAAAATGCTCGTTCCATTGTGGAATAAGTTTAAATGTCACCACCCTCGCAAATTTTGCCAAAGCACCAAAGAGCTTTTTCCCTAAAAGAAGACGAACTCCATAAAGGAGATTAAGCCCGCCGCGCATTGCGGAGGTAACTTTTCCCATATTCGAGGCAAGGTAGAGAGCCACTTTCTCACTAAAAGGGGAGTGCCCCTGGTGGCGAAGCTCCTTTACAAGTTTCCCTGTATCCACCTTGACAGGGCATTTCATGGCACAAAGACTATCTGTGGCACAAGTATCTAAAGCATTGTATTGGTACTCCTTAGCTATCTCCGCAGCCCGATGAGGTTCCCCTCCGGAGTTGCGAAGTGCCTGCAACTCCCTGAAAGTTGCCACTCGCTGCCTCGGAGAGAGGGTAAGCCCCTCTGCCACGCAAGCCCCTTCACAGAAACCGCACTCCATACATTTATCCGCAGTTTCGCAGATAGATGGGAGCGGTTTTAAATCCTTTAAGTGTGCCTTCGGGTCGTCATTAATTATTACCCCGGGGTTAAGGATACCGAGAGGGTCGAGGAGCGTTTTAACCTCCTTCATAAATTCATAACCCTTTGACCCCCATTCTTTTTCCACAAAAGGAGCCATATTCCTCCCTGTCCCATGCTCTGCCTTTAGAGACCCTTCATATTTCCCAACCACCAGCTCGGCGATCTCCTCCATAAAGATATCATAACGAGCTACCTCCTTAGGATCCTCAAAGTTCTGATTGAAAACGAAATGGACATTTCCTGCAAGTGCATGCCCGAAAATCACCGCCTCATCATACCCATGCTTTGCAAGAATCTTTTGAAGGTCAATAACAGCCTCTGCCAAACGGCAAACAGGGAAACAGACATCCTCGATAATAGGGGTAGTGCCACTCTTGCGCATCCCTGCAACAGTGGGGAAGGTCTCTTTTCTAACTCTCCAAAGGGCTGCCTGCTCTTTTGGATCGTCAGTAAAAACAATAGGGCACAATGCCGGAATAGACTTAATCCCTTTAGTTATAGCTTCGCTCTTTGCAAACATTTCAGCTTCGGACTCTGCTTTAGTCTCCACCAAGAGTACACAAGCATCCTCCGGGAGTCCCAGCAGTACCGAGGGTATTTCGTGGTACCCCTCCACAGAACGGATAGCTGCTCTGTCAAGCAGCTCCACAGCTTTAACCGGCAGTTTGCTCATAAGAGCCACTGCCTCGCAAGCAATCTTTATATTAGGGTAGATAATCAAGGAGAGGGCTTTATGTTTTTCATCGGGGACAGTATGGAAAGTTACCGAAGAGATAAAACCAAGAGTCCCTTCTGAACCCACCATAAGATGTTTAAGAATATCGATACCGTCACTATAATCCACTAAGGAGTTAAGTCCGTAACCCGTGGTGTTCTTAATAGAGTGCTTCCTTATTATCTTAGCACGCAACTCCTCGTCTGCATTGATTTTCTGCGAAATCTCCTCAAGACCACTCACTATTTGGGGGTGCGAAGCGCGAAAAGCTGCAACTGATTTTGGATCAGCAGTGTCTAAAATTGTCCCATCAGCGAGAATTATGCGGAGATCCGCTATTGTCTTATATGCATTTTCCCATGTTCCGCAATACATTCCGGAGGCATTGTTTGCCACTATCCCTCCAATCATTGCAGAGTCAATCGAAGCAGGGTCGGGACCAATTTTCCTACCGTAAGGTGCAAGTTTAATATTTGCACGATACCCCCTGACGCCGATTCCAAGTTTGATTTTCTCCCCCCCCTCAAGCACTTCGAGTCCCAACCACCCGTGAGAGGCTATTAATAAGATAGAGTCGCTAATGGATTGTCCCGCTA
>CAYSND010000164.1:0-4030 GCA_964432305.1 uncultured Muribaculaceae bacterium
ACCTCCCGGGGAAGGCAGAGATGGTTTTTAGTAATGGCATAAACTCCATTACACAAAGAATTATATTTGCTGATAGTGACAATTTACTGCTTGAAATTTCCAATAGCAGCAATCAAAAGATAAAGCTGTTCGGGGTTGTTAATTTTGAACAAGCTACAGTGGAGGTAGTCGATAATAGTTTGGTGATAAGGTACTTTGAAAAAGAGGGGTTAGTAGTCTCATTTGGAGAAGGGGTTAAGTTAGAGTTAGAAGGGAGAAGTTATAGAGCGATTGCTCCGCATAAGAGGAAGTTCTATGTTGCTATTCACTTTTTTGAAGAGAATAAACCGATAGAGGAGAGCATCGAAGCGGCAGAGGAGTGTATTGAAAACGCAGCCTCTGAGTTAAAAGAGAATCAGGCCAGATGGGACGGTTATCTTAGCAAGGTTTTAAGGAATGATTTGACAAGTGAGTATGACCGCATCGCAGTAAAAGCTGTTACAACATTGATTTCCAATTGGAAAAGAGCGAGAGGGGCACTCTACCACGAGGGGGTGGTTCCAAGTCATGGAGTTGGTTATTTTATGGGATTCTGGGGTTGGGACTCTTGGAAACATGCTGTTGCCCTCTCCCACTTTGCACCTGAAATAGCCAAAAATCAAGTAAGGGCAATGTTTGACTATTTGACCCCTGAAGGGATGATTATAGATTGTATTTTCAGTAACCCAAAATGGAACAATACGAGAGACAGTAAACCACCATTGGCAGGGTGGGCAATTTCTGAAATTTTCAAGCAGACAGGGGATTCCGCATTTGTCAAAGAGATGCTTCCGCTTCTTATGAAATACCATCAATGGTGGTATAAATATAGGGACCACAATGGGAACGGTATCTGCGAATTTGGATCCGTGGATGGTACTATGGAGGCAGCAGCGTGGGAGAGTGGTATGGACAATGCCATTCGTTATGACAATACAAAGATGCTTATGAACTCCGAGGGTGCCTGGAGTATGGATCAGGAGTCCGTGGATCTTAACTCCTTCCTTGCTTATGAGAAGAAGGTCATTGCAGAGCTGCAGCAGGTGGAACTTGAGTTTAATTGCGATAGCATTGCAAACTATTTTTACAATAAAGAGGGAGGGTTTTTCTTCGACCGCAGGTTGAAGGATGGGAGCTTTGTTTTAGAAGAGGGGACTGAAGCTTGTATTCCGCTTTGGGCAGGGATAGCAAGTCAAGAACAAGCCGACAAAGTGGCTGCTAAGTTCCTGGATGAAAAGAAGTTTGCAACATATATCCCTTTCCCGACCATTGCGGCAGATAATCCTAAATTTACTCCGAATGGATATTGGAGAGGGCCTATCTGGCTCGACCAGGTCTATTTTGGGATTTCGGGTTTGAGAAAATACGGGTATGTAAAAGAGGCTGATGCCTTTACCAGAAATGTATTTGACCGCCTGGAAGGACTAAAAGAGAGTAAACCTATCTACGAAAATTACAACACCCATACAGGTGAGAGCATAGAGGCACCTAATTTTAGTTGGAGTGCAGCGCATCTACTGCTGATGTATTTAGAGATGGGGAGTTTAAATAATTAATAAGAGGGAGATAATAATGTTAATAGTTTTTGGAGTACTTATAGGGGGGATTATTTTGGGGTATTTCCTCAGAAAGTTCAATCTAAAATTCCTGCCAAAGTTAATCATGATTATTATTTGTCTTCTTCTATTTATTCTCGGGATAGAGGTGGGGAGTAATCCTGAGGTTGTCAGCAATTTAGGCACACTTGGAGTAAGGGCATTTCTAATCACACTCTCAGCTTTGGCTGGGAGTATCCTATGTGGCTATCTCCTTTGGATTTATATTAAACGTCAAAAAATTTCAGAAGATGAGGAGTAGTCTTATCATAATTCTATTCTTCACAGCGGGCTGTCTATTAGGAGCTTTTGGGCTAATCCCTATTCAAATAGCCGAGACGCCGATTACTAAAATCGTCCTCTATACCCTTATGTTTTGCGTGGGAATAAGTATCGGCTCCGATAAAACCCTTCTCAAACAGTTAAGGAGCCTTAACTGGAGACTGGCTCTGCTCCCTGTTATGACAATGATAGGGACCTTCCTTGGGTGTCTGCTCCTTTGGATTATCCTGAATCATTACACTGCCGCAGATTACCTTGCACTCGGCTCCGGCTTTGCATACTATTCTCTGTCAAGCATTTTCATAACGGAAATGCGGGGAGTGGAACTCGGAACCTTAGCATTGCTCTGCAATATAATGAGGGAAGTTTTGGCTCTTCTCTTTATTCCAATAGTTGCGAAAAAAATGGGACCCCTTGCAGCTATAACAATGGGGGGTGCCACCACATTCGACACCACATTGCCTATTATCACACAATCCGTAGAAAAAAAATATGTGGTCGTCTCGATCTTCCACGGCTGCATTCTTGATTTGAGCGTCCCCTTCTTCGTAACATTCTTCTGTGGTCTTGCAGGGATGTAAACTTAGTTTTTGGCGGCTAATCTATTGTGGTTCGTGAGCCGGGCATGGTTCTGGTTCCCTGCTTGTTACCCCCTTCCACTGTTATTGTGCGGCTTGAGTGGGATTGGGGGGGCTTGAATGGGATTGGGGGGGCTTGAATGTCATTACGCGACTTGAATGTCGTTGCGCGGCTTGAGTGTCGTTGGGGGAGGCTTGAATGTTATTGGGCGGCTTGAATGTCATTGCGGACCCTGTTCCGCAATCAGAGCCATTGCCTCTTCCCATGCTAAGATCGCAGCCTTGCGAGCTACTCCCCATCGATAACCACCAATCTCCCCAGAAGATTTCACAACACGATGACATGGTATGATAAAAGCAACAGAATTACTCCCTACAGCCCCTCCAACTGCTCTGGACGCATTTCTGTTACCGATTTTATTGGCAATATTGCCATAAGTGGAGAGTTGTCCGAATGGTATTTTTAGAAGCTCCTCCCAAACTCTCATCTGAAAATCAGTCCCCTGTAGATGCAATTTTATCTCGTGAAGTTTTCTCTGATCTCGCTGGAAAATAGAGAGAGCACTCTGTTGCATTAAATCGACTTGATGATGAAAAGTAGCATTTGGAAATACTCCCCTAAGAGAATTTAAAGCTTCCTGATCATTATCCACGAAAGCCATATAGCAAACTCCCTTCTGCGTAGAAGCTATAATAATATTCCCAAAGGGGGTCTCAGAGAAGCTATAATTAATAAAGAGATTCTTCTCCCCATTTTTATACACCTCGAACGTCATCCTTTCAATCTTAATTAAGGGATCATAAGACCCATCTCCGTTACAAGGACCAGCCATGCTCATATTACAGAATTATTATAGACAAATATCGAAATAAAAAACCTAAACCAAAACTTAGATTAAGCTTATGTGGTGGGTTTGATGGAAATGGTGAGTCAGGATACAGAGCATAGGCTCTGGAAGGGCTTGTGGAGAGGGTGGTTTGAAACCTGACGCAGGGTTTTGGGGAAAATGTTCGAATCGGTGTGGCAGATTTCAAGGAGGTGGCTCTGGTGGGGCTTGTGGAGAGGATGGTTTGAAACCTGACGCAGGGTTTTTGGGAAAATGCTCGAATCGGTGTGGCAGATTTCAGGGAGGAGCCTCTGGAGAGGCTTGTAGAGGGTGTGACTTGAAACCTGACGCAGGGTTTTTGTCGGAGTAGTTGTCGATGAGGAAAAAACAGAGGGAAAATCTCTGCGGAGGTACTCCGCTATTATAACATTAACCACCCATAAAAGTCTTCAAAACTTTTATGGTGGTTAATACCTTTAAGTAATTGGAATCTTGAAACTGTAAATAACTTCTAGCGAAGCGTTAAGGAAGTTATTATAGTTTCAATATTTGAAACCAAAAAAAATGCGGGCATGGTGAAAGATGATGCCAGTAGGATGTATGAGAAGAGAATAATATTATATGGCCCAGTTTTCAATAAGGATTTACCCCTCAGACGATAATAACTTTTTTGCCTTTTATGGAGCAAAAAGTTATTTACCGTATGAGATTTGGAGTGGGAAATGAGATT
>CAYSND010000165.1:0-4017 GCA_964432305.1 uncultured Muribaculaceae bacterium
GATTTCCATCTCCCTTTTCCATGGATTTTATCGTATGTATTAAGGGTGGGGAGGATTCCCCCTTGTTCTGAAGGGAAGTCGGAACCTAATTTTTTACCAAACCCGAAACTCTCAACATATTCCCGCCAATGCGAGAAAGCCTCTTGAACATTTTCGTATTTAGGGTTATCAATAATAGACCTGAATAGGGCACAGTAATAGGCGTTGCAGGACATCATTATCGACTCCTCAAAGGCGAGAGGGGAGGGGTGGACATGGCACCCTACTTTAATCCCCCCTGCATAATACCCTGTGTTACATGAATAACGTGTAGCAGTAGTGGCTACCCCTTCTTGAAGTCCAATAAGGGCGTTTACGAGTTTAAAAACAGACCCTGGAGGTTGTGGGGACATTACTGCCCTATTATACATCGGTTTTAGAGGATCTTGAACTATCTCTGAGTAGTATTTGCTTATTTCTGCAAGAATAGAGACATCTACTCCGGGACTTGAAATCATTGTAAGTATCTCCCCTGTGGAAGGCTCTATGGCTACTACGCTTCCAACTTTGTTTTTCATAAGCATCTCACCGTAATTTTGTAACTCTGCATCAATGGTAGAGACTACATTGTCACCGGGGATCGCAGGGATATCGTAACTCCCGTTTTTATAAGATGATTGGATTTTATTATTGGCATCACGCAGGAAAATACTATACCCCTTCTCCCCACGCAATATCGGTTCACAGCTCTCCTCAAGTCCGGTACGCCCGACATAATCTCCTGCTCTATATTCGGGGTTACTTTGGAGGAAAGGGGGATCAACCTCAGTTATATATCCAAGAAGGTTCCCACCCGCATTGTAGGGGTAGCTCCTCGTGGTTCTCGGTACTCCTGAAAAACCGGGGAATTTATGATTTTTCTCAAGGAAAAGAGAGTATTCACGTTCAGAGACCTGTTTTAGAAAGACCTTACTTTGGAATCCAATTTTCCTTCGATACTTTTTATAATCGGCAAATGTCTGTTTTACAGACTCTTCATTGAGTGAAAAAATACTACAAAGTTCTAATGTGTCGAACTCCTTGACATCATAAGGGGTTACTATAATGTCGTAAGTATTTTTATTTCCGACAAGTATCTTTCCATTTCTATCGAGAATAAGACCTCTTACAGGGTAGCGAGTCTCATAACGAAGTGCATTGTTATCAGCATTGACCTTATAGTTTTTGTTTAGAATTTGAAGGTAGAAAAGCTGTATTATTAGGACAATAAATAAAATCAGAACCCCTATGGTTAGAAGAGTTTTTTTATCTGAGGAGATCATTGCCATAATCAGCCCCTCCTATTTTGAGTAAGTAAACTTAAGAGGAAGACAAAGCCGACATTTATCGAAGTGCTTATAGCAACTTTTAGGAGTGTATTTAGTAGAGGGTAGCTCATCATCCCTTCAAGAATAACGAAAACAGTTATAAAAACCGCATAATTCATCGTAAGGAAAATGGCATATTTATTCGCCCCAAAAGTTGCCAAAGAGGGGATATCTTGTTTGTTAAAGCTCTGTTCGTTAATTACCAATTTGAAGAAAGGTCTTCTACAGAGTGCCATGGCGGTAAGGGCGCCGGCATTTAATCCTAATACTCCATTCCCAAGAATATCAATTAAAAGCCCCACTCCAAATGCTACAAACATGATGGAACTCCCCTTGTACTTAAAAGGAAGTGTTAATATAAGATAAGGAAAGATGGCTATATAGACATAGACTCCCAAATCTACATAATTATCTATTATTAGCTGAATAATGATAATCAGTAAAAATGTTATTATGTTTCTAATGTTTATATTCATTTCTACTACTCCCTTTTAAGAACGAGCTTTTCCAACTCATCCTGATCATTATTTACTACTACATAGACAAATTTCAGTGAATTGTAATTCTCAAACAAATCTATTTCGACATTATAATTTATACCGTCAATTAGCTTGTAGGACTCTATTGTCCCAAGTGGAATCCCCGGAGGGTAAATAGTGGAAAAACCGCTTGTGATAACCGTATCTCCTGCATTAATCTCGGTATGGAGAGGTATTTCGCATAAAGTAGCCCTCTTTGCCCTTTTCCCCTCCCATCTAAGTGGACCGAAGGTGTTACTGCTCTTTATAATGGCACTGACCGAGTAATTAATATCGAGAAAAGAGACCACAAGAGAGTATTTATCACTTACAGATGAGACATATCCAACTACTCCGTTAGGGGTAATAACCCCCATATCCTCCTTAATGCCATCTCTTTTCCCTTTATCTATTACGATATAATTATGAAGTCGGTTTGTGCTATTGGAGACTATTTTAGCAGGGATAAACCTAAAAGCCGAAGTCTCTTCTATATTAACTATTTCGGTGGAGTCAGCCCTGTTTGTATAATCTATCCTTGAAAGCAGAAGGGTATTCTCGTCCAGAAGCTTCTCATTCTGAATCTTTAAAGAGAAATAGTATCTTACTTTCTCCCCCTGTTTCCAAAAGAAAGACTTGGCACTTCTTAGGGCAGCCATTGTATTATACTTCTGTATTACTCCGTCCGAGAGTATCAATGAAATAGAGACCCCCATTAATAAAACGAAGGTAAAGAACGTGGCAAAGAAGCCCAAAAATGGAGAGCGCCTGTTCATTATCTCATTGTTATCTCATCAAAAATGGATATTTGGCGGAGTTCCTTAATGCTATGCTGGTCCCACGTGCAACAGCTCGGAGAGGATCTTCAGAGACATGGAATTTTATATTGATTTTATCGCTTAATCTCTGGTCAAGTCCCCTTAGTAGAGCTCCTCCTCCTGTAAGGTAGATTCCCTTCCCTACTATATCCTGATAGAGTTCAGGGGGGGTCTGCTCTAGAACAGAGAGGATGGCTGCCTCCACTTTTGCAAGTGATTTGTCAAGACAATGAGCCACTTCCTGGCTGGTAACTGCAATCTCCACGGGGTGGGCGGTCATAAGGTTCGGACCCCTTACAATAAAAGGTTCCGGAGTCTCATCAAGGTCAGGGATAGCCGCTCCGATTCTGATTTTTATCTCTTCAGAGGTCAATTCCCCTACTTTGATATTATGTTGCTGACGCATATATTGCTGAATTTCAGAAGTGAAACCGTCTCCTGCAACACGAATAGATTGGTTGGTTACTATTCCCCCTAATGAAATAACGGCTATTTCAGTAGTTCCACCTCCGATATCTACAACCATATTCCCTGTAGGAGCCTCTACATCAAGTCCAATACCCATAGCTGCTGCCATAGGCTCAAATATCATATAGACATCTTTGCCTCCTGCATGCTCAGAAGAGTCACGTACTGCTCGGATTTCAACTTCAGTACTTCCGGACGGGATACAAACCACCATCTTTATATTCGGAGTAAAAAAAGTCTTTTTGTAATTAATCATTTTCACGAATCCCCTTATCATCTGTTCAGCAGCATTAAAGTCTGCAATAACCCCGTCCCTTAAAGGGCGAATGGTCTTAATATTTGGGTGCGTTTTTTCGTGCATAAGTCGCGCCTTCTGACCAAAAGCTATCGGTTTACCTGTATTTTGGTCAAAAGCAATAATTGAGGGCTCGTCAACCACTATCTTATCGTTCATCAGGATAACGGTATTCGCCGTCCCTAAGTCCATTGCGAGCTCTTGTGTTAGAAATGAAAATGCCATATCATTCTCGATTTTAGGTTGTTATTAGTGTTTAAAATGTCTTTTTCCTGTAATTACCATAGCCATCCCTTTTCCATCGCAGAAATCGATACTCTCTTTATCTCTAATGGAGCCTCCGGGATGAATCACTGCCCTTATTCCCCCCTTTTCTGCTATCTCTACAGAGTCAGCAAAAGGGAAAAAAGCGTCAGAAGCCATTACTGCCCCTTTGGTGGAGAGGGAAAAACTCTCTGCTTTTTCAAGGGCTTGTTTAAGAGCATCCACACGTGAAGTCTGCCCAATACCTGAGGCGATCAGAGTTCTGTTTTTTGCAAGAACAATAGCGTTAGACTTGGAGTGTTTAACTA
>CAYSND010000166.1:0-2385 GCA_964432305.1 uncultured Muribaculaceae bacterium
CTGTCCCTGCAAGTGTGGGGATTCCCACCTTATAAACACCCCTCTTTTTAATAAGATCCCACCCCTGGTAGAGAGACGAAGACCCCTCATTGTTCATCATAAGTGAAACAGCCTTAGTTATATCCATAACTGCTCCACCCCCTATCCCGACAATCCCCGAAACTGTTCCGTACTTATTTTTCAGGTAGTCGCGAAGCGTATCCACCTGCACAGTGGTCGGTTCATGAGGGTCCACATCTATAAAGATAACCTCATCGTTCCCCCTTGTTGGGATACGAGAAGTTAAAGAGGTCTTATTTTTAAAACAATTATCTACGAAGAAGATAAAAGGGGCATCCTCAACTCTATGAGGAGCAATAATTTCATCAAGTTGGTCGAAAGAGCCGTGTCCGAAAACGACAAACGGGACCATTGGAAAATTTCTAAATTTCATTGCCATATCTCTGTTTATATAATTTTTCTGCGTTTACTAAATCCTCAGGAGTATCGATTTCCATGCCAATATACCCCGTTTCGATTACTTTAATCTTTTTCCCGTATTCGAGAAACCGAATACACTCCACCTTCTCCATCTCCTCGTTCTGAAGCATTGGCATTCGGCTAAAGTCGAGAAGAGCCTCTTTCCTAAAGGCATAAGCCCCTATATGTTCAAAATATCTCCCTGAGCCCCCATCTCTGCAGAAAGGGATAACAGAGCGTGAAAAGTAGAGGGCAAAATGGTTGTTGTCGAAAACCACTTTAACATAATTAGGGTCTTTAATAAGAGCAGGGTCAGTAAGTTCCTGAACCAGAGTAGAGACATCTATTTTCTCCCCCCCTTTTTCATAAAAAACCGCAATAAGTTTTTCGAGAGCTTCTCTATTAATAAAAGGCTCGTCACCTTGAATATTTACAGCAATATCACACTCAATCTCCGCTACTGCCTCTGCAATACGGTCGCTGCCGGTGGGGTGCTCTCTCTTGCTCATAAGACAATGGAACCCATTTTCAACTACTGCCTCGAAAATCCTTTTGTCGTCAGTAACGACATACACCTGGGAAAAGAGCCCTGTTCTAAGGGCAGCTTCGCAAGTTCTTACAATAACAGGTTTTCCCGCAAGGGGTGCAAGCATCTTACCCGGAAAGCGGGTAGCTCCGTATCGAGCCGGAATTAGTGCTACTATTTTCAACTTTTCACTCATTTGCAAGCGATTTGAAGTGCTTTGACCATCTTCTCCCCCCTCTCTTTTAACTCCTCTTCGCTCCACAAGAGTGAAATCGAGCAAGAGAGGTTTCTACCGATAATATCGTCAGAAACAGGGAACTCAATTTTAGAGTAGTCGGGCATTCCAAGGAGAATTTCCGAGGAGAGTCTGTTAAGAGTTGCCCTCTCTTTTAGATGATTCCATTTTCTTATATAGTGCCAATTATTGTCATAGTAGTGGAAAACACCACCGATGCCACTCTTAGCAAGCTCCTCTTTTGCCTTGCGCGCCTTTTCAAGGGAAGGGAGGAAGAAGGAGAGGAACGAAGCATTGTCCTCCATAGGGGAGTGATTAATGCGGAATTTAATCTCAGGAACACTCTTTTGGATAACCTCTTTAAGGTAGTATTTGTTTCTTCTGTTTATTTCGAGGATATGATCGAGTCTTCCGAACTGCGCTATCCCGATAGCGGCATTTAGCTCATTTGTCCTATAGTTTGTACCGAGAAAGGGGTGATTTTCAAGACCTCTGTCATTCCCGATATGGTCATGCCCGTGGTCTGTGTAGGCGTCAGCTTTTACTGCATACTCCTCGCAGTTAGTGGTGACAGCACCCCCCTCTCCCATAGTTACTATTTTTACATAGTCGAAAGAGAAGGCCGCTATATCTCCGAGAGAGCCGACACTCTTTCCCTTATATGAAGCCCCTGTCGCCTGACATGCATCTTCGATAAGGATAAGGTTATAATCGTTACATATCTTCCTCATCTGCTCCATATCAGCAGGGCAGCCACACATGTGAACAGGAATAACAGCTTTGGTCTTAGGGGTAATGGCTCTTCTGACAGCTTCAGGGGAGAGGCAGAGAGACTCATCTATATCTGTTATAATCGGAATAGCCCCTACATTTAGAATCGATTCAAAGGTGGCTACAAATGTAAATGTCGGTACTATCACCTCATCCCCTGCACCGACCCCTGCAACAGTCAGAGCAGTGTTAAGTGCAGTGGTTCCGCTGGTGGTAAGCTGACAATATTTAACCCCAAATCTCTCGGCAATTATTTTTTCCAGCTCTTTACTCTTATAGACCCCTTTTCGGGCAGCATCAAAACCATATCTCATCAGTACCCCTGTTTCGAGTACGCTATTGACCTCTTTTCTTTCGGCATCGCCGAACAATTCATATCCGGGCATAATTTTCT
>CAYSND010000166.1:2485-4007 GCA_964432305.1 uncultured Muribaculaceae bacterium
CGCGTTTAGCAAGAGCCTCTTCTTTAACAGCCACTTCAAGAGCAGCTTTTGCATCGCTAACCTTACCCTGACGTGCAGCTATGATAGCTTTTAGGTAATTTTTGCAAGGGCATTTTGCTTTTTCAACCACTGAGTAAGCATTATCAAGTTTGTTAACAAGAATAGCAGCAAGAGCTTCATTGTGGCTTCCTGAACCCTGAAGTTTATTGTAAGCATCTGCATATTTTCCGTTAAGAATGTCCACAACAGCGGTGCTGTATTTAGACTCTTTTAGGCTTGATTTTGCAAAGTTTGCAGTTGCAGCAGCGTTGTCACCTTTACGTAAAGCGATAACTCCGGCGGTGTTATAGTAGTAGCAATCTTTATTTGAAACGCTTGAAAGAGCTTTTTCTGCGTCAGCGTTCTTATCCATCTTTAGATAAGTAACAGCAAGATTAACTTTAGCACGGTCGCTTGAGAATTTCTCAATAGCTTTTGTATAAACAGTTACCTTAGTGTCATTTTCTTTAACAAGAGAAGCTGCGTGAAGAAGAGCCTCCTCGTCTAAGATTTCGATGTTGCTATTAACCATTGCAAGGAGTTCCTCGCCGGTATAGTTCTTAAACTCGATATTGGCGATGAATCTTGCGCGGCGAAGTTGAGGAAGAACGTCTTTTGCAAGTATAGTGAATACCTGAGACATATTTCTAATTTCTCTTTCACGAACGATAGGGTCGCTGTACATTTCAAGAACGCGGAGGATAAGATCTTTATCTTTAACGTTAGAAGCTGCAACTAATTCTTTAAAGCCTTCCCAGTCTTCTGAAACTGAAGTGCTCTTAACGGGAGCAGCAACAGCAGCTTTTTTATTAATAGTTTTATTGTAAGCGTCACCTGCAGTCTCTGCTCTCTTTGAAGAGAGTTTCTCGTTTAGAGCCTCTTTTCCATCAGGAGAAGCATAAGCAACGATGTCGGTTCCGGTTACAGTTCTGCGCTCGTCTTTCTGAACGTTTGCCAAGAAATCTTGGAAAGCTTTAATTTGGTCTTTTTTAAGTTCGGTAGGACGAACAGTTGAACTATTAATTAGGTAAAGGATCTGAGCCTCTCCTTTTTCAGGAATAACTGACTGATATGCATCTGGTGCATAAGCAAGAGCGCCTTCGTTTTTAACAAGCATATAAGTGGTGTTTGCACCCTCAGCTACTTTATAAGGAGCGGGGAAAGCAATTCTCTTATCTTTGTTAACTACGGTCATACGGAGCTCAAGATGAGATTTCTCCATTCCGGGTTTATAATCAAAGTTTAGATCATAAGAAACGGTTGCACCGGTCTTAGGGATAACTTTGTAGTTTTCTGTTATATCTTCACCTTGAAGCATAACAGTTTTGCTGGCTACTTCGCCGCCTTGGTAAACCAATACGGGAACTACCTCAAGAATAGCCTTAGGATGGAAGTATCCATCGGGGAAGGTGGCTGAAACAGAGGTGGCTATTTTGCCGGCTACAACTTCTAAAACTTCAGGATTTGCTTTTAATGAAACGCG
>CAYSND010000167.1:0-3996 GCA_964432305.1 uncultured Muribaculaceae bacterium
CGGAAAGACAGTAGTGTCGTGCCTCCTTTCCCCACCGGGGAAACACAAAGGGGGTAGGAATTAGCAATTAACCAAACGAAGTTTGGTGTCTCTGCAGAGACCGCTGCGGGTCGTACCTGCGAAGCAGGGGGAAAGACAGTAGCAGCGTGAATCCTCCTCCCCACTGGGGAGGACCCAGGAGGGGATAGACTAAAGAGGGGGGTAGGAATCTTCGCACCTCCGTGGGGAATCGAACCCCAACCTAGAGAACCGGAATCTCCAATTCTATCCATTAAACTACGGAGGCATAGAGTTTGCAAAGTTATGAAAAAAAGGCATATCTTTGTGGTGTACTAAAATTCTAATTAAACCAATAAATGAAAGCATTCGTTTTCCCCGGTCAAGGGGCACAGTTTACAGGAATGGGTAAAGATCTATACGATTCAAACCCGAAAGTGAAAGAGATGTTTGAAAAGGCTAATGACATTCTCGGATTTAAAATTACAGATATTATGTTTGCAGGTAGTGCAGACGAGCTAAAGCAGACTAAGGTAACTCAGCCTGCTATTTTTCTTCATTCAGTTGCAGCAGCAGTTACCACTCCTGACTTTAAACCTGATATGGTGGCAGGGCACTCACTTGGAGAGTTTTCGGCTCTCGTGGCATCAGGTGCAATGAATTTCGAGGATGGTCTCAGGCTTGTTTATGCAAGGGCAATGGCAATGCAGAAAGCATGCGAGGTACAACCTTCAACCATGGCAGCAGTTTTAGGACTCGAAGACTCGAAAGTCGAAGAGGTCTGTGCAGGTATTGACGGAGTAGTTGTGGCAGCAAATTATAATTGTCCCGGACAATTAGTTATATCTGGAACAATAGAGGCAGTGGATAAAGCATGCATTGCCTTAAAAGAGGCAGGTGCTAAAAGAGCTCTCCCCCTCCCCGTAGGTGGAGCATTCCACTCCCCTCTTATGGAGCCGGCAAGACAGGAGCTTGCTACTGCTATAGAAAAAACTACGATTAACACCCCGATCTGCCCTATATACCAAAATGTGGACGCACTTCCCCACACAGACCCAAAGGAGCTAAAGGAGAATCTCCTAAAACAGCTTACCTCTCCGGTGAGATGGACACAGACTGTTATCAATATGGATAGAGACGGAGCAACCGAATACATCGAGCTCGGACCAGGTAATGTACTACAGGGATTAATTAAAAAATCTCTCCCCGATAAAATTTCATAAATTGTTGTTATCTTTGTAGGATAATTGTCCAAAATAATGATATAGAAATAAATACTAATAACTAAAAATTTGATAAATAATGGCTAAAAAGAAAACATTTATCACTTGTGATGGGAACTATGCTGCAGCTCATGTGGCATATATGTTTAGTGAGCACGCCGCTATCTACCCTATCACCCCCTCTTCCACTATGGCTGAGTATGTTGACGAGTGGTCAGCACATGGTAAAACAAACCTTTTCGGAGAGACAGTAAAAGTTACCGAAATGCAGAGTGAGGGTGGAGCAGCCGGTACTGTTCACGGTTCATTACAAGCAGGTGTACTAACCACCACTTTTACAGCATCTCAGGGATTGCTGCTTATGATTCCTAATATGTACAAAATCTCAGGGGAACTGCTTCCGGCAGTATTCCATGTCTCTGCAAGATCACTTGCAGCTCAGGCTCTTTCCATCTTTGGAGACCACTCCGATGTAATGGCTTGCAGACAGACCGGTTTTGCAATGTTAGCTTCTTCTTCTGTTCAGGAAGCAATGGATCTCGGAGCAGTAGCACACCTTTCAGCATTGAAAGCAAGTGTTCCCTTTGTTCATTTCTTCGACGGTTTCCGTACATCTCACGAAATACAGAAAATAGAAGTTCTTGACAATGATGCTCTTAAAGGAATGATAAGTGATAAGGCTCTTGCCAATTTCCGTCAAAGGGCTCTTAACCCTAACCGTCCGGTAACTCGCGGTACTGCACAGAACCCTGACGTTTACTTCCAGGCTCGCGAAGCTTGTAATCCATATTACACAGCCGTTCCTGACATCGTTGCACGTTATATGGGTGAAATTACCGAACTTACAGGTCGTCATTATCTCCCATTCGATTATTATGGAGATCCTGAAGCTAAGAATATTATTATCGCTATGGGCTCTGTTTGCGAAACCATACGCGAGACAGTAGATCACCTCATGGCTAAAGGAGAGAAAGTAGGTGTTATCACTGTACGTCTATATAGACCTTTCTCAGCAAAATATTTCCTAAGAGTTCTTCCTAAGAGCGTTAAGAGAATAGCTGTTCTCGACCGCACAAAAGAACCAGGTTCAGTAGGAGAACCTCTTTACGTGGATATTAAGAGCATACTTGCAGATAGAGGCGAAGAGGCTCCCCTAATTGTTGGTGGACGTTACGGACTCTCATCTAAGAACACCTCCCCTTCACAGATAATCTCAGTTTTTGATAATCTTAAAGCAAATCAGCCAAAGAACGATTTCACTATCGGTATAGTTGATGATGTTACATTCAAATCTCTCCCTGTAGGAGAAGAGATTACTCTGGGCAAAAAGGGAACTAAAGAGTGTAAGTTTTATGGACTTGGTTCAGATGGTACTGTGGGTGCAAATAAGAACACCATTAAAATTATTGGTGACCACACAGACAAATATTGCCAAGGTTATTTTGATTATGACTCTAAGAAATCAGGAGGATATACCTGTTCACACCTTAGATTCGGAGACCATGCTATTACCTCACCTTACCTTGTTTCCACTCCCGACTTCGTAGCTTGTCACGTATTCCCATACCTAAGCAAATATGATGTACTTAAAGGGATAAAGAAGAATGGGACATTCCTTCTTAACAGCCTTTGGTCAGTGGAAGAGACTCTACAGAGAATCCCCGATTATATTAAACAACAAATAGCTCAGAAAAACCTTAAACTCTTTATCATCAACGCCACTAAAATCGCTGAGGAGATCGGTTTAGGTAATAGAACTAACACCATTTTACAGTCGGCATTCTTTAAGATAGCTGATATTATCCCCTACGACGAGGCTGTTGCTCACATGAAAGGTGCTATCGATAAGAGTTATGGTAATAAAGGTGAGAATGTTCTAAAAATGAACTACGCCGCTGTTGACAGAGGTGCTGAATATGTAGAAGTTGAAATTCCTACTGAATGGAAAAACATCAATACGAAGTTCCGCTCTGCAAACTTTGACCGCCTTGCACCTGAATGGGTTCGCAATGTAGCAGATATGGTAAATGCCCAGAAAGGGGAAGATATCCCTGTAAGTGCATTTGCAAATGAACATTATGTAGATGGAACTATCCCTTCAGGCACTGCAGCTTATGAAAAGAGAGGTATTGCTGTAAGCGTACCCGAGTGGCTCCCTGATAATTGTATCCAATGTAACCAGTGTGCTTTCGTTTGTCCTCACGCAGCAATTCGTCCTTTCCTAACCACAGAAGAGGAGATGGCAAAAGTTCCTGCAGGGGCTAAGAAAATTAAAGGAAATGCTGTTTTCAAAGATTACTACTTTACTATGCAGATCTCTCCTCTTGACTGTACCGGTTGCGGAAACTGCGCTGATGTTTGTCCTGCAAAGAACAAAGCTCTCGTGTTATCCCCTCTCGATACTCAAATGGAGCAGCAGCATATCTTTGATTATATGCATGCAAATGTTGGTTATAAAGAGACAGTCGCTCCTAAAACTCAGAATATTAAGAACTCACAGTTTGCTCAGCCTCTGTTTGAATTCTCAGGCGCTTGTGCAGGTTGCGGAGAGACCCCTTATATTAAAGTTATTACCCAACTCTATGGTGACAGAATGATGATATCAAATGCCACCGGTTGTTCATCTATCTTTAGCGGTTCATTCCCTTCATCTCCCTACTGCACAGATAAAAACGGACACGGACCCGCTTGGGCAAACTCTCTATTTGAAGACAATGCTGAGTTTGGACTCGGAATGAGAATCGGATCTGAAAGAATTCGTGAAAGCATCGCTCGT
>CAYSND010000168.1:0-3994 GCA_964432305.1 uncultured Muribaculaceae bacterium
ACTTCTTTTGCTGACCAAGAAATATGAGCAGCATTCTGAGTCATTTCAAGACCTGAAGTAGCCACACCACCTGCATTAACAGCTTTTCCGGGACCGAAGAGGATCTTAGCATCCTGGAAAGCTTTAATAGCTTCAGGAGTACAACCCATGTTTGAAACTTCGCATACACACCAAGTACCGTTCTTTAGAAGTTCATTGGCGTCATCACCGTTAAGTTCGTTTTGGAATGCACAAGGGAGAGCGATGTCGCACTTAATGCTCCAAGCCTTCTTACCTGCTGTAAATGTAACTCCCTGGAATTTCTCAGCCATAGGTGCCACAACGTTATTGTTAGATGCACGAAGAACAAGCATATAGTCGATCATATCTTTAGTAATACCTCCGGGTATATAACAAACTCCGTCAGGACCTGAAACAGCAACAACTTTTGCCCCTAATTCGGTAGCTTTAATAGCTGCACCCCATGCAACGTTACCAAAACCTGAGATAGCTATAGTTTTATCTTTAAGATTTTTTCCTACTTTATGAAGCATATGCTCAGTAAAATAGAGGGCACCGAAACCTGTAGCTTCAGGGCGAAGGATAGAACCTCCCCAAGTAGCACCTTTACCGGTAAGAACTCCTGTATTGTACTGACGTGCAAGTTTCTGATACATACCGTACATATAACCTATTTCACGTGCTCCTACTCCTACGTCACCTGCGGGAACGTCCTGATCGGGACCGATACATCTCCAAAGCTCCCACATATAAGCCTGACAGAATCTCATCATTTCACCATCAGATTTTCCAATAGGATCAAAGTCAGACCCCCCTTTACCACCACCCATAGGGAGAGTAGTCAAAGCATTCTTAAATGTCTGCTCGAAACCTAAGAATTTAAGCATGGAGAGGTTAACAGCTTTGTGGAAACGAAGACCCCCTTTATAAGGACCTATTGCTCCGTTAAACTGAACACGGTAACCGATATTGGTCTGAATCTTTCCACTATCATCCACCCAAGTAACTCGGAATGTGAAAACGCGATCCGGCTCAACTATCCTCTCTAAGATATTTGCCTTCTGAAAATCAGGGCGCTGGTTATAAACCTCCTCGATAGATTCGAGAACTTCGTGTACTGCTTGCAAGTACTCTTTTTCCTGGCTATACTTAGCTTCGAGCCTAGCCATTACTTCTGATACTTTCATAATAAAAAAAAATATTTGTTAGTTATTTAATGTGTTAATTGAACTACTTTACTTCCCAAGTTGAACCACTGTGAAGGAGGTCATCCATACAGCGAATTGTCGAATTTTTATAGACCTCTTCCATCTGATCCATAACATTATCGTCATAAGTTTTATCTTTTACATCCCTTATAACACCTAATGCCACAGGGAGTTCAGGATATTTCATATCTATTAGGAGACTATGAATACCAACACTCTGAGAGTGTGCATCGTGAATGAGAATATCACTCTCCTTTACCCCATTTTCCCCAATAGTTACAGCTTTTAGCACCATCCCATCTAAAATGAGCCCTTTATTCCTCTCCTTTCCAAAAATCATCCTCTCACCATGTTGAAGAGTAATGGTTCTATCTGCTCTAAACTCCCTATCTGTAATATTTTTATGAGTTCCATCATTAAAGATAACACAGTTTACAAGGAGCTCCATTACAGAGGTACCATCATGCTTAGCTGCTGCGACCATAATATCTTTAGTGAGGTTAATCTCTACATCTAAACTCCTTGCGAAGAATGTTCCTCTCGACCCCATAACCAAAGCCCCCGGATTAAAAGGATGCTCTACAGTCCCATAAGGGGAGGTCTTAGTAATCATTCCAAGTTTGGAGGTGGGAGAATACTGCCCCTTGGTCAAACCATAGATTTGATTATTAAAGAGCATTATATTAATATCGATATTTCTTCTTATAGCATGGATAAAATGATTCCCTCCGATAGCAAGTGCATCCCCATCACCGGTAGCTTGCCATACGCTAAGTTTAGGATTAGCCACCTTTATCCCTGTAGAGATAGCAGTAGCCCTTCCGTGAATAGAGTGGAAACCATAAGTATCAACATAGTAAGGGGCACGTGAGGAGCAACCTATTCCGGATACAAGAACGTATCTCTCTTTTGAGTAGCCTAATTCTTCCGACACCTCAGGCATAGCTCGAGTTAGTGAAGCTAATACTGCGTGGTCACCACACCCGGGGCACCATCTTACCTCCTGACTACTTTTGAAATCTTGTTGAGTATATTTCATAATAATTTCTATTTTACAAATTACAATATAGCATTAATCGCATCCTTTATATCCTGAACAATAAAGGGCTGTCCTTGAACTTTATTAAACTGATAATAGTGGAACTTTTGATGTTCCGCTCTAAGGTAATTAGCAAACTGTCCGCTATTAAGTTCACAAACTATAATCTTCTTGAAATTTGAGAAGACCTTTTCTGTATTCTTAGGGAGGGGATTAATATAGTCAAAGTGTGCAAGTGAGACACTCTTTCCCTCTGCATGAAACTCTTTAACGGCAGAATAGAGGTGCCCAAATGTTCCTCCCCATCCTACTATCAAGACATCCCCCTTCTTCTCACCAATCACCTCTACATCTGGAATATAATTAGCAACTCTTGCTACTTTTTCAGCCCTAACCTTAACCATCATTTCGTGATTAACAGGATCTGAGGAGATTACCCCTTCCGGAGTCTTCTCTAACCCCCCTACTCTATGTTCAAGACCGGGAGTACCCGGTAACGCCCACATTCTTGCAAGTTTCTCCTCGTCTCTAATATATGGTTTATATTTACCCTCACAAGAGGTTATAATACGTGGTGTAATTTCAGGATAATCACTCATTGAAGGAATTTTCCATGGCTCAGATCCGTTTCCAAGGAACCCCTCAGTAAGGAGTATAACAGGCATCATGTGCTCTAAAGCATATTTAGCAGCATAGAAAGCTTTATCGAAACAGTCTGATGGGGAGTGAGCTGCCATAACCATAATAGGGCACTCTCCGTTTCTTCCATAAAGGGCCTGATTTAAGTCTGTCTGCTCTGTTTTAGTTGGTATCCCTGTCGAAGGACCGGACCTCTGAACATCCACAATCACTAACGGAAGTTCTGTTATCATAGCAAGACCAAGAGCCTCTGATTTAAGAGAAAGACCTGGTCCTGAAGTAGTAGTAACTGCTAATGAGCCGGTGTAGGCTGCCCCTATTGCTGTACAAATACCTGCAATTTCATCTTCACACTGAAGTGTCTTTGCTCCTAAATATTTATGAAGGGCTAACTCCTCTAATATGGAGGTAGCAGGGGTTATAGGATATGAACCACAGAAGAGGGGGCGTCCGGATTTTTCTGAAGCTGCCAATAGTCCCCAAGCTGTAGCCTGATTACCATTCATATTACGATAACGCCCTTTCTCCTGTTTTGCAGGCTGTATGGTATACGTATTAGGAATAGCATGTATATTGCTTGCATAGTTAAACCCATCCTGTAATACTTTTTTATTAGCATTTAAAAGGTCAGGTTTTTTCTTAAACTTCGATTCAAGGTATTCAAATGTATAATCAAAAGAGCGATTGAAAAGATAGTAACACATCCCAAGTGTAAACATATTTCGAGTGCGAAGGATAGATTTAGCATCAAGCCCACTCTCTTTCAAACTCTCTTTAGTAAGGGTGGTAATAGGAGAGAAGATAACATTTCTATCCTCAATTTTGAGTTCAGTAATAGGATTGTTCGTCTTAAAACCTGCTCTTTGAATTCCTCTTACATCAAAAGCATCCTCGTCGATAATAATAGTAGCGGTAGGTTTTGCCCATTTAACATTAGCTTTTAATGCTGCAGGATTCATTGCCACTAAAACATCACAAAAGTCCCCGGGAGTATTAACTTCCACGCTTCCAATATGCACTTGATAGCCGGATACCCCTGAAACTGTCCCTTGTGGAGCACGAATTTCAGCGGGATAATCAGGGAAAGTGGATATTTCATTTCCAAATA
>CAYSND010000169.1:0-3968 GCA_964432305.1 uncultured Muribaculaceae bacterium
ATTATCTGCGATCGATGCGGTGTGGAAGTAACGGAGAAGAAAGTCCGCAGAGAGAGAATGGGGCATATAACCCTTACCGTCCCTGTAGCTCATATTTGGTATTTCCGCTCGACCCCAAATAAGATAGGATACCTTCTGGGAATCCCATCAAAGAAGTTGGAGTCTATTATTTATTATGAAAGGTATGTAGTAATACAGCCCGGTCTTGCTGCCGAACAAGGGATTGAAGCATTGGCATTACTTACTGAAGATGAATACCTTACTGTACTCGACAATCTTCCGAGAGAGAACCAAATGTTAGATGATACTGATCCTAATAAGTTCATAGCAGGAATGGGTGCTGAAGCTATATATGCAATGCTCAAAACTATTAACTTAGATGAGCTTTCTTATGATCTTCGTCACAAAACCGAAAATGAGACTTCACAGCAACGCAAGGCAGACGCACTTAAAAGATTGAGTGTTATCGAAGCTTTCCGTGAAGCCGGTGAGTTCAATAAACCTGAATGGATGATAATGAAGGTCATCCCTGTAACTCCTCCCGATTTAAGACCATTAGTTCCACTTGATGGCGGGAGATTTGCTACATCAGACCTGAATGACCTCTACCGTAGGGTTATTATTAGAAATAATCGTCTGAAAAGACTCATTGAGATTAAAGCTCCCGAAGTAATTCTCCGTAATGAGAAACGTATGCTTCAGGAGGCTGTTGACTCCCTATTTGACAATTCACGCAAATCAAATGCAGTCAAAACAGAAGCTAACAGAACACTTAAGTCTCTATCTGACAGTCTAAAAGGTAAACAAGGTCGTCTCCGTCAGAACCTTCTTGGAAAGAGGGTTGACTACTCCGCTCGTTCAGTTATTGTGGTAGGTCCGGAACTTAAAATGCATGAATGCGGACTTCCAAAGTTAATGGCAGCAGAGCTATATAAACCTTTTATCATCAGAAAACTTATTGAAAGAGGTATAGTAAAAACTGTTAAATCTGCCAAGAAGATAGTTGATCGCAAAGACCCTGTAATTTGGGACATTCTTGAGAATGTAATGAAAGGGCACCCTGTTCTACTTAACCGTGCCCCTACCCTACACCGTCTTGGTATTCAAGCTTTCCAACCTAAGTTAATCGAAGGCAAAGCAATACAGCTCCATCCTCTCTCATGTACAGCTTTTAACGCTGACTTTGATGGTGACCAGATGGCAGTCCATCTTCCTCTTGGAAATGCTGCTATACTTGAAGCTCAGTTATTGATGTTAGGCTCACACAATATTCTAAACCCTGCAAATGGAGCACCTATTACCGTTCCTTCACAAGACATGGTACTTGGTCTCTACTATATTACCAAACCTCGTAAAGGGGCAAAGGGAGAAGGGATGAAATTCTATGGAGCTGAAGAGGCAATAATAGCTTATAACGAGGAGAAAGTTGATCTCCACGCATTAGTATCAGTAAGAATTCCTAAAGATGCAGATGACCTCTCAAAAGGGTATGTAACTAAGGAAAAGACCACTACAGGGAGGATAATCTTCAATCAGGTAGTTCCTAAAGAGGTGGGGTACATAGATGAGATTCTAACTAAAAAATCCCTTAGGGATATTATCGGAACAGTGGTTAAGGTTTCAGGAGTAGCTCGTACTGCACAGTTCCTCGATGATATAAAAGACATTGGATATAAGATGGCTTTTAAGGGGGGACTCTCATTTAATCTTGCAGATGTTATCGTTCCCAAAGAGAAAACAGACCTCATCGAGTCAGGTTATAAAGAGGTTGAAAATATTCAGCAGAGTTATAACTTCGGTTTGATAACCAATAACGAAAGATACAATCAGATTATTGATATCTGGACTACCACTAATTCGAGACTTACGAATATGGTTACCAAGAATATCGAAAATGACCAACAAGGGTTTAACCCTATCTATATGATGCTTGACTCAGGAGCCCGTGGTTCTAAAGAGCAGATTCGTCAGCTTTGCGGTATGCGTGGTCTTATGGCAAAACCACAAAAATCCGGTGCAGTAGGCTCTGAGATTATCGAAAACCCTATCCTCTCTAACTTTAAAGAGGGGCTTTCAGTTCTTGAATACTTTATTTCTACTCACGGTGCCCGTAAAGGTCTTGCAGATACAGCATTAAAGACTGCGGATGCAGGATATCTAACTCGTCGTTTAGTCGATGTATCTCACGATGTCATCATTAACGAAGAGGATTGTGGAACACTGAGAGGATTGGTAGCAACAGCTATTAAAAATAAAGATGAAATCGTAGAGACTCTTTACGAAAGAATTTTAGGTAGAACATCGGTTCATGATATCTATAATCCTCTTAACGGAGCACTTATAATTAAAGCAGGGAATGAGATAACAGAGGATATCGCCTCTTTAATCAGCTCTTTACCTATCGAACAAGTAGAAATTCGCTCAGTATTAACTTGCGAGTCCAAAAAGGGTGTTTGTGCAAAATGCTACGGAAGAAATCTTGCCACAGGAAGAATGGTGGAGAAGGGAGAAGTAGTAGGAGTTATAGCTGCACAATCCATTGGTGAGCCTGGTACACAGTTGACACTTAGAACTTTCCACGTTGGGGGTACTGCTTCAAGCATTGCTTCAGAAAGTGAAATTATTGCACGCTACGATGGTCGTCTTGAATTTGATGAACTTAGGACTGTAACCAAAACCGATGATGAAGGGGAACATGAGATAGTTATCGGGCGTACCGCTGAAATGAATATCGTAGATGTAAATACAGGAATTGTTCTCTCACACAATAATATTCCTTATGGAGCTAAACTCTATCAGAAAAATGGGGTTACTGTTACTAAGGGGGATAAAATATGCGAGTGGGATGCTTACAATGCCGTTACCATTACAGAGACAGCTGGAGAAGTAGCATTTGAAAGCTTTATCGAGGGTGTTACTTATAGAGAAGAGGCAACTGATGAATTCTCACTCCATCGTGAAAAAGTTATCATTGAATCGAGAGATAGGTCAAAGAACCCTACTTTAAAGATTATGAGTGGGAATACTGAGCTTAGAACCTATAACCTTCCCGTAGGTGCCCATATAATGGTGGATGTAGGACAAACTGTTAAAGCAGGTGAGGTAATAGTTAAGATTCCGAGAGCTATAGGGAAATCAGGTGACATTACCGGAGGTCTTCCTCGAGTTACAGAGTTATTCGAGGCAAGAAATCCTTCAAACCCTGCTGTAGTATCAGAAATTAACGGTGAGGTTCAAATGGGTAAAATAAAAAGAGGGAACAGGGAAATCATAATAAAATCCAAAACCGGAGAAGAGAAGAGATATCTTGTTCCACTCTCAAAACAGATTTTAGTTCAGGAGAACGACTATATCAGAGCAGGCATGGCACTCTCTGACGGAGCCATCTCCCCTACTGATATCCTACTTATCCAAGGTCCTATAAAAGTTCAAGAGTATATTGTAAATGAAATTCAGGAAGTTTACCGTATGCAAGGGGTAAAAATCAATGATAAACACTTTGAAATCATTGTTCGTCAAATGATGAGAAAAGTGGAAATCGTAGATCCGGGTGATACTCGCTTCCTTCCGGAACAGTTAGTCGATAAATGGGAATTTACTCAAGAGAATGACAATGTGTTCGATAAGAAAGTAGTACTTGATGCCGGTGACTCTAAAGAGCTTAGACCCGGGCAGATAGTAACTCTCAGGAAATTAAGAGATGAAAACTCTATACTCAAGAGACAAGACAAAAAACTTGTTGATGCAAGAGATGCCGTTCCGGCTACCTCGAATCAAGTTTTGCAAGGGATAACCCGTGCAGCACTTAGAACCAATAGCTTTATGTCTGCCGCATCATTCCAGGAGACTACCAAAGTATTAAGCGATGCAGCTATACATGCAAAAGTTGATACATTGGAAGGGTTAAAAGAGAATGTAATCTGTGGTCACCTTATCCCTGCAGGTACAGGACTAAGGGAGTACGACCG
>CAYSND010000170.1:0-3964 GCA_964432305.1 uncultured Muribaculaceae bacterium
ACTGTCTTTCCGTTTGCTGCGCAAACCCGACCCGTGTCGGTCGTCTGATGACGACACCAAACTCGTTTGGTTAAGCAATCGAAGTAACTTTTTTCAGCTCCTTTTTTCCTTCGGTTTTTTAAATTTGCGCAAAATTTGCACAAACATACCTGGCTTTTTTCCTTAAAGGTTATTTTTTGCGCCTTCAGTTGGCAAGATTACTGTCATTGCGGCTTGACCCGCAATCTCTTTCTTCCCCCTCACAGACCCTCAGACGGTAAATAACTTTTTGCTCCATAAAAAGCAAGAAAGTTATTATCGTCTGAGGAGCATTAAGCCACCCCACCACTTGGGGCATCCTGATTTTCATAGTCAGCACATTATCAGCATGTTACATTTTTCAACCTTCCCCAAGTCCTAACTGAATAATTCCCCAATCCCCCTCACAAGCATCTGTAACATCGTTTCTCGTTTTCCTCCTCTACCACTTGGGGCATCCTGTTTTTCATAGTCGTCACATTTTCAGCATATTACATTTTTCAACCTTCCCCAAGTCCTAACTGAACAATTCACAATCCCCCTCCCAAGCATCTGTAACAGTGCTTTTTATTTTCCTCTCTTACCACTTGGGGCATCCTGTTTTTCATAGTCGTCACATTTTCAGCATATTACATTTTTCAACCTTCCCCAAGTCATAACTATAAGCATGAGTTTAGTCCTGATATAGGTTTACAGATTCTTTAATCTGTCATTCAAGACTGATTCCGCAATCTCATTTTTACCATTTCTGCCAAAACCCAGAGTCACGTTTCACGCCACCACCTCACAGCCCCTTCCAGAGCCACCTCTCTGTAATCTGCCTCACCGATACGAGCATTTTCGCCAAAACCCCGAGTCACTTTACACGCCACCACCTCCACAGGACTCTCCAGAGCCTATGCTCTGTATCCTGGGTATGAATTTCCCCACCATTCTGCCAAAAGAGCTACCCAGGATACACGCCACCCATTCTACAGCCCTCTCCAGAGCCACCTCTATGTAACCTGCCTCACTGATTCGAGCATTTCCCCCATAAACCCTACCTCACGTTTCACGCCACCGTCTTCCAAAGCCTGCCCCCTCTATTGTGCAATTGAATTTTTTATTTACATTTGCACTATATAACCACACTATGCTACGGAACTTCTAACCTATTAAATATTAGCTATTATGATAAAATTAACAAAAATGAAAAACGAACAGCAATCTCCTCTTGATTACATTCCACCGAGGGTTGAGATTTTAGAAATTAATGTGGAATCTGGTTTTGCTACTTCACCGGGCAAATTTGAAGATGGTGGTAGTTTGTTTGACTAAAAAACTTATTATTATGAAAAAGAAAATTTTTAATTTATTATCACTATCGTTATTGATATTTGCAATTATCTCTTGCGATAAGAACAAGCCTTCTGAAAATCAGCCCAAGGGGACTCCTATGACTCTTAAAGTTAATATAGAAGATGTAAATACCAAGACCACTTACACCGCAGACGGATCGGCTATTAATGTCACCTGGGATGCCACTGAGACTATTTCAGTAATTTCTATAACTGAAGAAGGTGTTCAAACAGTTGATAACTTTACCTCAGCAGGTGCAGCGGGTCGGAAAGAGGCAATTTTTACTGGGACTTACACAGGGCCGGCCGGCTCTAATATTATCTGCGTTTATCCCCCATTGACCTACAAAGAGTCAGGTTCACCTGTTTTTTATAAATCAGATTTAGTCAATGACATAAGGCTGCTTTCTGTTGTCATAGGGAAGAATTATCCATACGAAGTACTTGGTATGAAGTGGTTTGCTAAATTTTCCACTCAGTTGACTAATAATGACATGTCTAATATAAAGTTTTCTGATATAATGACTGGAGTGGCTACTCTTAGTGGCGGAAACCTTACTGTTACTTTAACGAAACACATAACTATTTTTAAGATTTATCTTACCGTCTCAGGTGCTCTAAGTGATGAGATAGCCAAATCAATAAGCCTTAGCAATAATAATACTTTCTCTTTTTATAATGAGGGATTTGTTTGGTTGAGGAGTTATACCGGAAAATGGAGCGCTAATGCTCCTATCAGAGAAATAGTCACTTATCTTGGGGTTAATAAAGCGGGTTTTACTATACCTAGCGATAAGAAACTTACCATATATGTTCCCTTTATGGCAAACACTAACACATTTAGAAATGGTGATATCTTTACCATTACCCTCACTACTGACAAAGGCACCCATAAATTCACCCATACTTTCAATGCAGATAAAGAATTAGAACAAGGCAAGGTGTATACTATTAATGCTTCCTTAGTCAAGGAGTAACCCCCTTTAACTTAAAAGCAATATAATAAGAGGCTGAATAACACTATTCAGCCTCTTGTTTTTACCACTTTAAGTAATTCTATTTTCTATGCTTAGGATAACTTCCCGATGTCCAGCTCCATTCAGAAGCTCTTATTCCGGATGGATTTGCGGTATTATAGAGACGGGTACCTTCTTTCAGAGCATCAATAAATTTATTTACAGTGGCTCCGCCGGTTACTTGAATCTCTTTTGCCGCTCCGTTTTTCATTACACTTTCACTAAGTTTCACCGTTTTATCTGGAGTGTTCGCTCCCTTAGTAGCCCCCTTCTCCTCCTCCCAATAACAGTTAGTATAACCATCCCCATTAGCAGCGGAGATTCCATAAGTCGCTCCATTACCTCCGGAAACCAATACAATTCCCGAAGAGTAGCAGTTAACGATATATGGTTTAGATGTGCTTTCAGAGTTACCAACTATCCCTCCTAAAATACCCCTAACATTAGAGGAGATAGGAAGAGATCCATAAACATAACCTGTGCTATAGCAGTTAATTACTCTCCCTCTCTCTCCTGAAAGTCTTCCTGCTATACCTCCGGCATACCCCACATAAGTATATCCCGAAGTATTTGTAGGCTCCACAATAAGAATAATGGTTCCAGTATTGGAGCAGTTTATTATAGATTCAGAAGTTTGAGCTGCTACCCCTGAAACATATAGGTAGCCACGTGCCTCTCCGTCATTACTACACCCTTCTATAATATTATTAGTATTCCCCACAATTCCACCGGAAAAAGCAGGGGTGTGGTCGGAAGCGGGATCACCTATCCCTTTCCAGCGGTTAATAATAGCCCCTAAGTTAGTACACCCAACAATACTTGGCTCCGCAACCGAAGTGGAAGCAGAAGTCCCTGCTATCCCTCCAACACTATAAGCCTCAACATTGATATCTACTTTATTATGGCAATTAGTTATTTTTCCAAGATTTGTTCCGCAGATTCCACCGACAGTTCTCTCGTTTGAATTATAAGGAAGATCAATATCGCCGGAAACAGTTAGATTTTTAATAGATCCCGAGGCTCCAATAGAACTGAAAAGCCCGATATTATTATTATCGTTTTTCTTAATGGCAAACCCTGAAATGGTGTTTCCACCCCCGTCGAAATGCCCGTTAAAAGCAACTCCTCCATCTCCTATCATCTTCCACCCCTCTGCTGAGGTACAATATTCAGATATGTTTATGCTTGAAGTGAGCTGTAAATAGACATTTTGGTATTTAGCAGGATTTGCATTGAAATTCTTAGCAAACTCAAAAAACTCCTCTGCTTCATCAATAATATAGGGGTTACCCTCAGTTCCGGGGTCTGTTGCAGGACCTTGGGTAACTGTTATGGTAACGCTCTTGCTCGCTCCGGCTTTTACCGTTATAATGGCAGGTTCTTTAGCTATTGTATTTGTGTTCATACCTGCTCTTACAAGAAACGTATCCTCCCCCTTTGTCACTCTACACCAGCTCTGACTTGAGGAGACAGTCCATTCGGGAAGGTTAGTGGTAACAGTAATTAAGGTCTTTCCCCCTCTGAAGGTGTAATTAATATTCTCTCCTGGGGTCAATGTCAATATCGGTTCTGCTGCACCTTGATCCACCTTGA
>CAYSND010000171.1:0-3938 GCA_964432305.1 uncultured Muribaculaceae bacterium
AAAACTTGCAAAGACTCCACCCACCGCACAAGAGATGGATAAAATAAATAAATATCTGCTCAAAGCAAATTCTGAAACCAAGGAGCTAAAGAAGAAATATGTCTCATATTGGATGAACAAGAGTAAATCTATGTATAAATATGGGGTATCGATAGATGAGGAAGAGGAGAGTGTGATTAACTCGGTTACTGCCGAACAGGTAAGTAATTTGGCTAAAAAAATCTCCAAAGGCTCCTCCTTTACCTCTGTCTATTCAGAAAAATATTTGAAATAAACACTAACTAATGATATAGATATGAAGCTAAATTTTATTAAAAAAAACTGGATGAAACATCTCCTGCAGTGGGGTGTTCTCATCACTATTATTCTATTTCTAACCAAAGCGTTTGGAAATCAGAACCCTAACCCCGAATCGTACTGTCCTATGGGGGGGTTACAGACATTGGGTACCTATCTTGTAAAGGGTTCAATGGCTTGCAGTATGACTATGGTGCAAATTATGATGGGAGTAATACTTGCAGTAGGTATTATTCTTTTCGGGAAACTATTTTGCAGCTATCTCTGTCCTCTCGGACTTGTTAATGAGCTCTTCTACAAGTTGAGAAAATCTCTTAAAATGAAAGCTATCAGAATTAATAACGGTTCCATAGCTGATAAGATTTTAAGAATCATTAAATATGTTTTGCTCTTTATTGTCTTCTATATGACACTCTCATCGAGTGAACTCTTCTGTAAGAATTTCGACCCTTACTATGCTATAGCAACAGGTTTTAAAGGGGAAATTACAGTTTGGATGGTATCTGTCGCAATAGGATTATTGGTTTTAGGTTCACTCTTTGTGGATATGTTCTGGTGCAAGTATATCTGTCCCCTAGGAGCATTGAGTAATATCTTTAAGTTCACCCTCTGGTTCGTAGGACTAACTCTTATTTATGCTGTTTTGGTACTTCTCGGAATAAATATCCCTTGGATTTATCTCTTAATCGGAGCTTGTGTGATGGGTTACCTGCTCGAAATTCTCTGTCAGAATCCTCGACTTAATCCTCAACTCCTTTCTGTTTATCGCAGTTCTGAAAAATGTAATAGTTGTGGTCTCTGCGAAAAGAGGTGCCCTCAGAATATTGAAATTGTAAAGATGGCAAAGGTCAATGCTGTGGACTGCAACCTCTGTGGAGAGTGTGTGGCTGCTTGTGATAAAGATGCCCTGACTATAACTAAGAAGAGATGGGGAAAATTCCTCCCTGCTGCAATCGTAGTGGTGCTATTCTTCTTTGCTCTTTGGCTCGGGAACCAATATGAACTCCCTACAATAGATGTAAAATGGAATACTGAACAGATTGAGGGAGTTAGTTTAGAAGAAGTTGAAGTAACAGGACTTACCTCGGTTAAGTGTTATGGTAGTTCAATGGCTTTCAAAGCGAGATTGGAGAGAATACAGGGGGTTTATGGGGTGAAAACCTTTGTAAAACATCATAGAGTTTTAATCTCATTTAATCCGGCACAAATCACTGAAGAGGCTATTCGTAAGGCTATCTTCGTTCCTAGCACATTCCGCGTAAACTCACCTGAAACTGATGTTACACAGGTTAAAATTATTACTATTCGTACAGAGAATATGCATGATAAACTCGACGTAAATTATCTCGGAATGCAGTTTAGAAATACCGGAAAACGTATTTACGGTATAGCTTCAGAGTATGACTGTCCAATTATTATCCGTGTCTATATGCACCCTGACGAAGTGCTTGATAAAGAGTTCTTTAAGGAGATTGTGGAGAAAAAGGTACTTGACATGCCTATTCACGGGGGTGGATCTAAAGAGATTAAATGCAACTTTAAGTTTGAGGGTCTTGAACCTACCGAATCATTTATGGATATCCGTCCTTACCTGGAAATGATTTTCAATGGATTCAAAGCCGAATTTAAAGAGAGAGTAGAGAAATATGAGGGGAAACCACAGGAGATGATGGAGTATGTGGATCAGGACTACGAGAAACCTATTATCTTGAGAAGTATCCCTTTCCTAAGCAACTGGATGTCTCAGCAAGATGGCGTTATAGGTGTTTACCTCCTTCTCAACGAGGAGAACATGCCGGCTATCCGTATAAAATATGCTAAGGGGGAGACTACTCCTGAAAAGCTATTAGAAGCTATTAACAAAACAGAATGGACTATTGCTTATAAAGATGGTCCTAAACAAGAACCCGCTAAATTCCATTTTGATACTATAGGCAAAATTATCCCTATTAAATAAACTCAATTTTTAACGTTTAGGGGCGTTAAGATTAATTAACGAACCCCTGTTACAAATTTGTAGCAGGGGTTTATTTTATACTTTAAGGCTTTTAAGACGTTCCCTTTAATTTAATCTATAGGTTCGAAATCTTCTTTTCCTACTCCGCATAAAGGGCAAAGCCAATCAGAAGGGATATCTTCGAAAGATGTTCCGGGAGCAATTCCACTGTCAGGATCCCCTACTTGAGGATCATATTCATAACCACAAACTTTGCATAGATACTTTTTCATCACTTTATTGTTTTAATATTTATAAATAAATCTTACAGTGTAAAGGTAATTTAATTTTGGAAAATATACAAAAGCTAAGAGTAAGTTATGAGATTATTTGGCAGAGAGATATGTTCCTATAAAGAGAATAGTATCTGTGCTTTGCTCTTTTATCATATAGATGAAAGGTCGATTGATGGTAAAGAGTCCGCTTGGCATCGCTGTCATTTCACCTGCTATAATAGTAACTGCAGCAGCTTCACTCCCTTTCTCATCTGTCTTGATAAAGGTTTTTTGCTTAACGAGTGAAATAAATAGATCCCTACTTCCGGTTATACCACTAAAATCAGCAACAGTAGGAGTAAAAGCCGCTTTTATCCCCATTTCCATCAATGCCCCTATCATTTTTTCTTCAGTATCATATTTGACTTCAAATCTCGGCATTGTCAGATAGAGATCACTTGTCATATTGAAGGAGGTGTATTGTGTTAATCTCTCCGGAGTTAGACGAGAGACAATATCTAACACAGAAATCCCCTCATCAGGCAATATAACAACCATACTATATGCCTTGTTTCCATAAGGAATTTCGATTACGCTCACCTCTTCAAGCCAATTACAACGGTAAGAACCTTTTCTTCCCATATAAGTAACTGTACTCTTGGAAGAATCAAAATTATTAAATGTTCCCTCTCTACTTTCAGACTTCTCAAATTCATATGACCATGTCCCTTTGAAATAGAGGGCATTAGTATAAAGGAATTTAACATTGGGCATAATTTCATCTATTATATTGTCGATAAGACCATTAGTATTATCTGAACACCATCTGTTAATAGTAGGAACAGCTTTTGTGGTTTGAAAATCGAGAGTCCTAACATCAGTATAGTAGCACTCCGAAAGAGTTTTAGTAAAGCTATTAAGAGGTTTAAAGTTAATATTCAGCCAAAGCGCATTAGCAATTTTAACCTTACATTTTTTATCTACTTCCAATAATGAGGGGGTAAGTTTCTTATAGAACCCATTCATCTCATCTAAAGAGAGACCCTCAAAACCGAGAGCAGATTTCATCTCGTTTAAAGTTTCACCGGAGGCGCCTGTTGTTATGGCGGCAAGAGCTAATGTGGCGGACAACGGGGAGATAAATACATTCTTGTCTTTATCTATAAGGGTGAGTTCCTTATATAAATTCAATGCAAATTTATTTCCTTTTCCAACAATTTCTTTTTGAGCTTTCGTGAGTTCAATATCCTTTCTATCTGTTGGGACTCCCCCCTTAGAGCAGGAGGCGAATATTAAAAATGAGGAGAGCGTAAGAATTAAAGTTGATTTAAGAGTTTCCATTCTTCAGTGATGTTTTTATATGTTATAGATAATATCGGATTTATAGGGTTATTTGAAAGGGAGGTTTTTATAGGTTCTGCTGTTGAAGA
>CAYSND010000172.1:0-3924 GCA_964432305.1 uncultured Muribaculaceae bacterium
CCCAACTCATCAACTTACTCACAGAACTGAAAAATGGAATCGATATATCTATTTCAGAGAAGCTACTAAGAATAGAAGGGATCATCGTAAGGAAAATGATAATAATAAAAGGGGAGAGGATTAAAATCCCAAAATAGGTAGCTATCCTTTTCCATGCAACCCTCGATTTCTCTACTTTCCAAATCGTATTGAAAGCCCTTTCCACACAGAGCATAAGCCAAATTACCAACCATACAAAGAACAAGAATGATATTATCCCATAAATCCCCTGTCTTGAGGAGGCAATAATATTATCGGCATAGCCCAATATCTTCTGAACCATATCGGGATTAGAAAAGTTTTGATATATCAACTCCCTCAGCATCTCAGTTAGTCCAAATCCGCTTGTTACTGCAAATATCACCGCTATAGCAGGGATAAAAGCCATAGCATTATAATAACTCATCGAAGCTGCCTGCCAACCGAGTCTCTCATTCCCAAAATCCTTCGCTGTGATTATAGCCACTTTAAGGTATTTTACCGCTTTGGCTTTTGCTTTGCCAAATTCGTCCTTATCGAGCAACCATATATCATGCGTAATGAAAATATTTATACGGTTAATCTTATCTCTTATATTATTCCAAGTCCGTTTAAGTTTCATACATTCAAGTCAGCTTATTGTCTCTTTATTTCTTCTACAAATAATTTTGCAAAAGATTCAAATTTAACCATTTTAGTCTCATCAGGGGCACCCATAACCTCAACTATATCACCCGTTATAGGGTAGTTATGTTTCTCAGCAAACCCCTTTAATGCCTTTACTCCTGCCCCATTCCATGAAGAAGAGCCAAAGATACCAAGTACTCTATTCTTTGGAGCCGAGATGGCTATCTCATTACAGATATGAGCCATCATAGGGTGCATATCGGCATTATAAGCACATGTCCCCAATATAATTCCCTTATACTTCCAAATATCTGATAGAATATAAGAGGCATTGGTCTTAGAGACATCATAAATCCTTATCTTTTTAAGACCCGCTTCAGAGAGAGATCTCGCAAGTGAGTCAGCCATTTTCTCTGTATTTCCATACATAGAGGCAAAAGCAATAACTACCCCCTCCTCAGCCTCATACTTGCTCCAACGATCATACCAGCAGAGAATTTTAGTAGGGTCACTTCTCCAGATTGGTCCATGTGAAGGGCATACACATTTGATAGGTAAACAGTCAAACTTTTTAATAGCTTTCTGAACCATACCTGACCATTTCCCGACTATATTAGAGTAGTATCTACGAGCCTCACTCTCATAAAAATCTATATCCAACTCATCATCAAAAATACCCCCATCTAAAGTTCCATAACTCCCGAAACCGTCACATGAGAAGAGTATAGACTCAGTAATATCGTAAGTCATCATAGTTTCGGGCCAATGCACCCAAGGGGTAAATACGAATTTAAGTTTATGATATCCCATATCTAATACCTCACCATCAATAACTTCCATAAAGTTCTCCTTAGGAAGGGAAAAATATGAATTTAGAAGATTAAATGTTTTTGAATTACCCACTATTGTGACCTCAGGAAACTTAGAAAAGACCTCTCCAATCATACTCGAATGGTCAGGCTCCATGTGATTAATAATAAGATAATCAAGCTTTTTACCACCTAATACAGATACTATGTTTTTGAGATAATCACCATTTGAGCCATATTCGATAGTATCTATAACAGCTGTCTTCTCATCTCTTATCAGATAAGAGTTATAAGAGACCCCGTAAGGGAGGGGCCAGTTGTTTTCAAATAGATGTTTTTTGCGATCGTTTACTCCGATATAAAAAATTCTTTCACTAATGTTTACCATAATTATTTCAATAAATTATAAAAATCTTCTTCACTTATTATTCTAGTGCCTAATTTTTCGGCTTTTTTCATCTTTTCAGGACCGGGTTTCTCCCCCGCAAGCAGATATGTAGTACTACCACTTACAGAACTACTGTTTTTACCCCCATTTTTAGAGATAATATCCTTAATCTCTTCGCGTGAAACAGAAAAGTTTCCAGAGATAACAATTATGTTATTATTTAATTTATCTGAAACCTTACCCGTTTTGGACTTATCTTCTTGGAAATTCAGTCCGAATTCCCGCAATTCTTGGACCAATACTATATGTCTCGGCTCTGAAAAGTAAGCAATAATACTATCAGCTACTTTTTCCCCTACCTCGTCTATAGTTAAAAGTTCCTCCTTAGAAGCATTAATCATTGCATCAATATTTCCAAAATGCGATGCTAACATCTTTGCTGTTGTTTCCCCTATATATCTGATTCCTAGTGCAAAGAGCACAGAGCCAAAGGGGGCTTTTTTTGACTCCTCAAGACTCTCGAGAAACCTTTCGGCAGAACGCTCCTTCCACCCTTCGAGGGTAAGTAATTGTTCTTTTCTCAATTTATAAAGATCTGAAAGCTCTTTTATTAACCCCTTGGTATATAATTGTTCTACTGTTGCATCACCTGCGATTATATTCATTGCCTTTCGGGAAGAGAAGTGGACAAACCGAGCTTTAATCTGGGTAGGACAGTTATCTGAATTAAGGCAATAATGTTTTGCCTCCGTCTCATCTTTCACCAATAGGCTTCCGCAATCAGGACAATTAGAGGGGAAAGAAGGTATTATCGAGTTACTGCACCTCTTGGAGAGCTCTACACCGGTTATTTTAGGAATAATCTCGCCCCCTTTCTCTACATAGACGTAATCATTAATACGAATGTCGAGAAGCTCCATCTGCTCTGAATTGTGAAGCGAGGCACGTTTAACCACTGTTCCGGAAAGTTGAACCGGTTCAAGGTTCGCGACAGGGGTAATAGCACCTGTTCTTCCCACCTGATAATCAATAGATAAGAGTTTTGTAAGAGCATCTTCCGGTTTAAATTTATATGCAGTTGCCCACCTTGGAGATTTAGCAGTTACCCCTAAACGCTTTTGGATATCAAGTTCATTAATCTTAATAACAATACCATCAGTAGCAAAGGGGAGGGTTTTCCTCTTTTCATCCCACTCTTTAATAAATGAGATCACCTCCTCTAAAGAGGCAAAGACTTTAGAATATTCAGAGGTGGGGAACCCCCATTTTCTTGCTGCTAATAGTGCTTCGTTATGGGTATTAAAGGGGAGATTCTCCCCTAATATGTGATACAATACACACTCCAACCCTCTCTTTCTCACCTCACTTGGGTCAAGCAGTTTCAAAGAACCTGCTGCAGCATTTCTTGGGTTTGCAAAAGGTGCCTCCTCCTGCTCTTCGCGCTCAGAATTAAGTCTGTCAAAAGCAGCGTAAGGCATAAATATCTCACCCCTTATTTCAAACTCCTCCGGTGCCCCTAAGACCCTCTGCGGAATCCCTTTAATGGTTTTTACATTAGTGGTAACAATATCCCCTATAGTGCCGTCCCCACGGGTAAGAGCTCTGCTAAGTTCCTCATTAATATAAGAAAGACAAATAGCTGTACCATCAAATTTTAGTTCACAGCAGTAGGTGTAAGGCTCATCAATAACCTTACGAATTCTCTCATCAAAAGCGTAGAGTTCAGTAAATTCATAAGTATTAGAGAGTGAAAGCATAGGGTATTTATGAGGAGCCTGCTCGAATGAGACTGCAATAATATCTTCTATGGGGTTATCTCCAGCATTATTCAACGAAAGATCGCTCCCAACTCTTTTCGAAGGGGAATTATCAGAGATAAGTTCAGGGTATAACTTTTCAATCGTTATAAGTTCCTGCATAAGAATATCATACTCAAAATCACTAATAGTTGGAGCGTTAAGAATATAGTATCGGTGATTATGAATATTTAACTCTTTAGTTAACTCTAATATCCTTTGTTCAGCGTTTTTCTTGTTGATTCTCATTTTAACTTACAAAAGTAATAATATTTTTACCTTAATT
>CAYSND010000173.1:0-3893 GCA_964432305.1 uncultured Muribaculaceae bacterium
AAACGAAGTTTGGTTAGGGGGATGTTATTGAAGGGTTGAGTTTATCCGTATCTCGTAATTTATCGGAGCCGATTTTGATAACATTGCCTTTACTCCGCAATATCTGTCATAAGAAAGAGCGACAGCTTTTTTTATCTTCTCGGCATTAGCTTCAAGTCCTGCTCCCTCGAAATTAAAGATAACCTTAAAGAATTCATATACGTGAGGATGTTCTTCTTCGGTTTGTGACGACTCTACATTTACTGACATTTTCTCTACCTCTACACGCATTTTTTTAAGAATGGAGACAACATCCATACTCATACACCCTCCGAGTGCAACTAGTAAAAACGGTTTTGGTCTAGGACCCATATTGTCTCCTCCTGCTTCTGTGGAGACGTCAATCATTAATTTGTGTCCATTCACGAGGGTTTCGAAAGCCATGTTTCCCTTCCATTCTAATTGTACATTTACATCCATAATTGATTTGTTATTAATGAGTATTATAATTTTTATCTGAATTTGGTTTACAAATATAATTAAAATACGCTGACTGCTATTTTTTTTAACCAAACGAAGTTTGGTGTCAGCATCAGCTGACCGCTGCGGCTCGTGCTTACGGAGTGAATGTAACCAAAAGTGCTGAGCTTTAAAACTTGACGAAATTACCCAAGAACCACTAATAGAAACATAAAGTAAGCGGAAGAGAGTAGCAGCGTGCCTCCCATCCCCCATCGGGGGATTATAGGGGGGTAAGATATAGATGTTTAGTGCTCCCTCAGGGGCTCGAACCCTGGACCCCAACATTAAGAGTGTCGTGCTCTACCAACTGAGCTAAGGAAGCGTCCTTTTTTTTGGGATTGCAAAGGTATGCGTTTTAGAATAAAAAACAAAATTAAATTAATTGTCACATAAAATAAATCCTGCTATTATATTGCCGTTAAATGATTCAATAACAATTAAGCTTTTGCGGTTATGAAAAAAAATAAAGAAACAATCCTGAACAATGACTCTGCTATGGTTATGTTATCTGTTGCTGTGATTATTTTGATAAGTCTTTTCGCTTTAGTGGTTATAAGATAGGTTTTTTTAGTTAGTAAAAGGGGGGCGAAGTCGTGATGATTTCGTCCTTTTTTTTTATATTTGTCGCAACAAAAACGCTGTATGATGAAACTTAAACATTTATTGATACTCATTATATTCAGTATTCTGATTATTTCATGTGAAAAACCGATAGTTCCTGAGCCAGATAAGGAGAAATTTCAAAAGGAATTTAATTCCCAAACTGATAAAATTAACTTAAAACATGAATTCCGTTTTGGTTGGCTTACCACTGTGTGGGGACTTGATTGGCCTAATGGTGTAAAAGGGGCTACTGAACAGCAAGCTGCCTTAATCTCTCTAATAGATAATCTCAAAAGAGTTAATATCAACGCTATTGCCTTCCAGGCAGTCTCACGCTCTGATGCAATGTATAGTTCCTCTATTCTCCCTTGGTCCTCAGGACTAACCGGAGTCCAAGGAGAGGATCCTGGTTATGACCCATTGATAGTGGCAGTAGAGAGAGCTCATAAAAATGGAATGGAGATTCATGCATGGATTAATCCACTTCGAATAGGGAGTAAGACGGATGTACTTGCTGCTTCGCACCCTGCTATTCTTCATCCAGAACTCTATTTAGAATATAATGGTTCAAGGTATTGGAACCCGGGAAAGCCGGAGGTTATAGATTACCTTGCGAGAGTGGTTACGGAGCTCCTTACAAGATATAATTTAGATGGAGTTCATATAGATGACTATTTTTATCCAAGTGGACTTAAAAGTAACCCTAGGGAGTGGGACGACTCTAAAGATTTTGCTAAATATGGTGCCGGGCTTACACTCGATGCGTGGAGAGAAAAGAATATTGATGATTTGGTAAAAGGGATGTATATGGCGGTTAAAAAAGTAAGGCCAAAAGCACTTTTCGGGGTCTCTCCGGCTGGTATAATAGCTAATACAAGAGACCTTTATGCCGATCCTATACATTGGATGAAGGGGAATTATATAGATTATCTTGCTCCTCAGCAATATTGGCATATAGGTCATTCAACAGGGGACTTCCCTACACTTCTGAAATTTTGGACTACTAACTCAAATGGGATCCCTATTATGCCTGGTATCGCCGCATATCGTTATAAAGAGTCCACATTTCCCTCATTGGTTGAATATAAGAAGCAGATGGAATTTTGTAGGAGTAATACAGGGGTAACAGGACAGTTTTGGTTTCGCTGTAATAATATTATAACTAAGGAGTTTGGTGATTATATAAAAGAAAATATCTATAAATTTGAGGCACTTACTCCCACAATAGGGAGTTATAAATATGAAAAGCCTGCTACTCCTCAAGTTTCGTTATCAGGTGAAACCATCTCTTGGCAGAAAGCTACCAATGCAGAGAAATATGTTGTTTACCAATTAGAAAGAGATACTACATACAAGCCAACTGAAGGAATGTGGGATCTCTCTCCGGTTTATAATGGAAATAACCTCTCTTTCAAAGGTCAGAAGGAGAAGAATTATATTGTAATTTCAGTTAATGGAAGGGAGCGTTCAGATTTTCAAAAGGTGCTTTATATCCGTTAGTTTATTGAATACGAAGAACAATAACTCCATGTGACGGGATTTCAAAACTTATCCCCTCTCCAAGTCTCCCTAAATCTTCATGCTTCCAAAGATCTCTAACTTTAGATTTGGTAGTAGAAGAAATAAGGGTATGTGTAAGTATGTAGTTAGCTGAAGAGTCTCCTCTGTTCATTATGGCTACCCCTTTTTTGGTTTTACTTACTTTACCGCTTCTATCTGCGAGCGGTTTAACCCATACTTCTATGCCGTTTTCTTGGAACACTCTTTCAGCTTGAACAAAGGCGCGATCTTGGTTTAAGGCTATTACCTCTTTGTTCGTTAGAATTTCAATAGTCTCTTTAGACATACTCCTAAGGTCGTTACCGGCAAGAAGAGGGGAGTTCATCATACACCACATAGAGAAGTGGGTTTTATCTTCATCGTAACTCATACCTCTCCCTACTTGCAACATATCCATATCATTATAATGCCCTGGAGAAGAGTGTTTTGCCAAAGGTGCATTTAAATCTATAATATGAAGTATCGAGTTGAAATTAGCAGCAATATCTCCTGAAACTCTCCATGAATCAGCCTCTCCAATAGCCCACTCACCGGGAAACTGCCACCTACAAATATTAAATACTGTTTCAGGTTTTATCTCCCTTACTATATCAATAATATTCATATAGGCACTCTCTTCATCCAATTGGAGTTTCTGTCCACCACACCAATCAATCTTTATAAAGTCATAATTCCAATTCAATAAATATTGAGTTAAATCCTGCTCTTCAAATCCGTAGAGTCCTACCCCAATACCTTTTGAGTCCCCATCCCACATCGAAGCACAAGTATTGGCTCCGGCATCAGAATAGATTCCTGCTTTCAACCCTTTGCTATGGATATACTCTGCAAGAGCATCCATCCCTGATGGGAACTTAGTGCTGTCACAGAACAAAACACCATTAGCATCTCTCCCTCCGAAGTACCCATCATCCACATTAATATACCTATATCCCGCGTCATACATTCCTGAGCTTATCATAGCATCTGCCTGCTCTCTAATCATCTGCTCGTTAATGTTAATTCTAAAATTATTCCAGCTACTCCACCCCATAATAGGGGCTTTTGTCTCTTGTTGCTCTGTAAAGTTACACCCTGTAATAATTACAAAGAGTGCAATTATAAAATAGTTTCTAAGTTTCATACTATATTTGCGTGATTTTAATTTTCACAAAGTTAACAAATTTCTTTTTATAGAAAAAAGTAGGGTAAAACACCTCGAATGCGGTTTATGGTTAAAAGAAGGAAAA
>CAYSND010000174.1:0-3882 GCA_964432305.1 uncultured Muribaculaceae bacterium
GCTTGTGGACTGTGAAAGCTGATTCTGAACTATCTGTAGGTCATTAATGTTAACCGACCTTCCCCAGTTCATACTATGTCCGATGGAGCCGCTAAAACTCGGAATATAATCAAGTTTTGACTGTAGGAGAGTATTTTCACTCTGCTCTACCATTATCTCCTGCTGTTTTAACTGGAGATTATTTTGATATGCGTATTCGATACACTTTTCTATGCTCCACTTTTCCTCTTGTCCGAAAAGGAGGAATGGAATCATTACGAAGTAGAGAATAACTATTGTTTTCTTCATTAAGGAGTAAATTCAAGTTGCAAATATAATATAAAAACAGAAGATGTCCGGTCTCTCCGAACATCTTCCCACAAAAATCAGACCTTTAATAAAAATAGATCTGCCCATCCATAGACATTTCGAAAATAGATCTTTGTGCCCTTTGGAGAGTGCGCCAGATTGCTTTCGAAAAGAGTCCACATGCCATCCCTATTTTTTCAATAACTTGGGCAACCTCTGCAGATCTCCCCCCTATAATACAGAGGGACTCTTCCATCTGTATTACTCTTAAACCATTAAAATTTTCCATAATTAACCTAAATTCCAACCTTTCTTAAATCCTCTCACAAAATCCGGCCAGTAGTCTGCCGCTATATTAGCTAAGTCCGCGAGGATTTTTAAAATCTCTTTCATCTCTCGCCAGCCTATTCCCCCCCTGATAAGTTGGAGTTCGGAAGAGTCCATCAGCACCAACCCATTAAAATTTTTCGTCTTTTCTTCCATGTTATTTAGAATTAAAATTAAACCGCAGATTCAGGTGTGCGGCTTTCACCTTTCGAATGCGCATTCGTATTTAAATATATTATATTATCAGCTATTTCAATGCTCTCTTTATCGTGACTTATTAAGAGAATCCCTATCTCATATAATGCGAGGGACTTTATCAGTCTAATCATCTTATCGCGACTCTCATCGTCTAAATATGAGGTCGGTTCATCTAAAATAAGGAAATGTGAGTTTCTGTAGAGAGCTCTTGCAAATGCTATCTTCTGTCTCTCTCCACCGGAGAGGTTACACCCCTGCTCACCAACCCTCCCCAATACCCCTTCCGGTATCATATCTATTATTGAGTTTGCCCCCACAAGATGACAAACCGACATTATATTTTCAATGTCAGGCTCCTCATCACCGGGGGCTATGTTTTCAATAATACTACCGTTAAATAATTCAACTTTTTGAGGTACAATAGAGATAATTCTTCTCCAGTCATTATGCGGAATCTGTTTAATATCTATCTCACCAAACTTTATATTCCCACTATCCGGTATTAATCCCTTCATAAGGAGTGTAGCAATGGTGCTCTTTCCCCTCCCGCTCTCTCCTACTATTGCTATAATTTTCCCCTTTTCGATAGTGAAAGAGAGATTCTCGATTAACTTTCCTCTTCCAGGATATGAAAATGAGAGGTTGTTCACTTTAAGAAATCTACTATTATGGTTTACACTTTTTATACTGAATGTCTTTAAATCCTCTTCTGTCTCAAGATCAATTATTTCAAAAAGCCTTCTTGCAGCTATTTGCGCTTCAGTTACAGAGCTGTTACTCTCTACCAATGTTATAAGTGGAGAGGTAAAAAAGGAGGTAATAGAGTAAAATGAGACCAGTTCACCAATAGTCAGTGATGAGTCAAAGACAAATAGAGATCCGACAATTAAGATAGTTAAAGTCAGGGTTTTACTAATGACATCAGAGGAGATGGAAAAGAGGGCAATATTTTTACCCCCTTTGTAAAGTTTATTAGCCATATCTGTATAATGGCTCTCTATTTTTCTAGAAAATCGCTCTTGACTTCCGAAATATTTTACAGACATAATGGAGGAGAGGGTCTCTATATTGTTTGCCTCAAATTGGGCGGCAGATTCTATAATAGATTTATTATTCCTTTTATTAACTTTATTTGAGATATGGTATAGAATAATATAGAGAGGAACGAACAGTAATACTAATAGGGCAAGTTTCCAATAATATGTGAAGAGTAGGGCGAATGAGATAAGTAACGAGAAGATACTTATAAAAATTACCAAAAGCTGTTCGGAGATAAAGGAGCGAATTTTATAGGCATCGGCTATTCTCGAATTTAACTCACCTGTACTTCTCGAGTTGAAAAATGAGAGTGGAAGTTTTAGAAGATGATTTATGTAGCTCATTATTAATCTTCCATCTATTTTTATACCTGCTCTTATTATAAGGATGGTTCTGAAATACCCTATAAATAGTGAAAGCCCCATTAATAGAGCCATTATTATTGCAAATAGGAAGAGGAGAGGGAGTTCTTTGGTGGGGAGCACCTTATCTATTATCTGTTGAAGAAATAGTGAGGTACTTAACCCTACTAATATATAGACTATCGAACCGTAAAGGGCGGGTAAAAGCTCTTTTCGGTGCATAAGAATTAACTCCTTAAACTGTGCAAATAGGTTTGTTCTATAATCCCCTTTTTGGAATTTTGGGGCAGGCTCCAATATTACGAGATACCCACTCCATTGTTTTTCAAGTTCCTCAAGGGACATTTTTCTAATTTCCCCATCATCAGGATCGAGAATTGTAGCCTTCTTAGGGTTTATCTCATAAAGTACCACGAAATGAAGCCATCCGTCAGGGCGTTGAAGATGAAGAATGGCAGGTTTGGGAATTTGGAAAAGATTTATCCCTTTTATCTCCTCAGATTTAAACCCCTTGGCGGAGAACCCTATTTTATCAGCAGCATCTATTATTCCCTTTAAAGTGGTGCCATCTTTCCCTGTTCCACATGCCTCCCTTATCTGTGTAAGGGGGAGATTAAGTCCCCAAAATGAGGCGACAGAGGCAAGACAAGCTGCTGCGCAATCTGTCTTATCAAGTTGCTTTACCTTAATATTTTTATTCATAACAGATTATAATATGAAATAAGTAATAAGGGGAATGATGGAGAGAAATAGCGTAATAATGAGGATATTACAATAGCTTCTTATCTTTTTGTCACTTATGGACGGGAGCAACCCTTCAATGGTCTCTTCTATTTTCTCGAAATTTTCCATAGTTCATCTCTTTTCAACGAAGAAAGTGATGAAAACTTGTAGGAACTAACCTAAATCACAAAAAATAACAATTTGTTTACGAAATGGTCTTCTCCTTAAAATTTAAAAAACTGTTTCAAATATGGAAAGAGAGAATTTGTGAAGTTTGAAATGGGTGTATAAAGGGTAGAGCCTTCAATAACCTTTTTAGGTAGTATGGTAAACCACGAGGTGTTTATATAGTTTATTACCGAAATGATTAACCCAAGTATGATTATAGTCATAAGAAAGGCGATTAGCACCCCTAAAAGTTTATTAAGCCACCCCAACATAACTACTTTTATAACATTCTCCACAATTCTACCAATAAGATTAACCAGAATCATAATGATTACAAGAATCAATATGAAAGAAACTATCTTAGTAATGGATTCAGGTGCAGCAGCCCATTTCCCAAGCCAAACTGCAAAGAGGCTTGAAAACCGATAGGCAATCCAGACTCCGAGAAAGAGTCCTAATATAGCTGTGGTTTGTTTTACAAATCCATCCTTTATCCCTTTTATTATAGCGGGAACAAAAGCTACGATGATAACTATGTCGATTGCAGACATGGTATGATGTATTAAGTTTATACGCAAATGTAGGAAAAAAAACATAATTATCTTTTTTTCCTATCTTTGCAAGCTAAAAAATATTGTTCTATATGAGATTTGCAGAATACAAAGGTTTAGACTTGGTGGAGATAAATAGCTCTGTTTTGGAAAAATGGAAAAAAGAGGATCTATTTAAACGTTCATTAATAAATAGAAAGGGGGCACCTAAATTTGTCTTTTTTGAA
>CAYSND010000175.1:0-1264 GCA_964432305.1 uncultured Muribaculaceae bacterium
GTCTGTTTATCGTTAAGGTTAAGATTGCCACGAATGGCACCCTCTTCCCACCACCCTATCCTTTCTAAAATATCTCCACGCTGATTGATAAATGCAGAGATACCTGTGTTTGCACTTCTCGCTATGGAGCGGCGAAGCTCTATTGCTCTGAGTGAGGAGTAACTTAGGTGCTGTTTATGACCATCAGTCTTCCCCCACCACCCATCATTGGTAATAACAGACATTACCTGTGCCCCTTTTTGGACATATCCGCGACAATAGTCTCCGTAAACTGATTCATAACAGATAATGGTTCCTATCTTGGTTCCGTCACCGGCTGTAAAAATGGAGATTTCCGGCTGTGTGCCATAGCTTGAGAGCATATTTCCACCTAAATGCATCTTAAATCTTGCAAGGAGTTTAGGAAATGGAACGAACTCCACAAGTATAACCAATTTAGATTTGTGGAATACGTCGTGTCCCCCAAGGTTATCGAACATAAATGCCGAATTGAAAGTATCATACCAATACCCATTTCCCTTTTTGGCAGTAAGGGTCGGGGCACGAGTTGGGGAGGAGCCTGCATATTGGTACCAAGGGTAGATTTTATACGATATTGCACCGAGAATAAAATTAGAAGAGGGGTGCCTATGATTGAAATCCAATACTTTCTGACCTGAATAGGAGGAGGCTGGGTCATCTACATCGAGTTGGGTGGTAAATGTTTCTGGGGTAACCACGAAAGTGGTGGTGTCAGTTATATAAAGCTCTGCAAGTCTGAAAAGAATCGAATCCTGTTTTACACGACTGTTAGGGTCAAATTTGGTCTGATAAGGTTCAATATTGGGTTGAATAACAACAAATTCCCTTGGATTAGGGGTCTCTTTATATGAGTAATAGATTATGTGGGAGGCGATTATGGGGAGGGTTATTAAAAGTGCGTAACCCACGATCCTCGATACACGAACCCTCATTGTACTATTGCGAGAGCTAAGAATCTTATAAAGTAGCAATCCGGAGGAGAGTGCCCAAAGTGAACCACCGAGGCTCCCTGTGAACTCATACCACTGAATACATTTAATGGAGGTGGCAAAGGCGTTGCCGAGGACGAGCCAGGGCCAGGAGATTTGAGTATTGAAGTAGATATGCTCCCAAGCAAGCCAAGTGGCAATGAAAAAGAGATATGGAAGGGTGCTTGTAGGGGATATTTTATTGAACTTCAATAATTGTTTTCTAAAAACTCGGAAAAGTCCGAAAATTACTGCCATCTGGAGCGCGTTTGCTA
>CAYSND010000175.1:1364-3846 GCA_964432305.1 uncultured Muribaculaceae bacterium
TTATCGAAAGTTTTGGACATTTGTTTATATGTTTTACATTTTCTTGGCAAAGGTAAAATTTTCTGTTGTATATTTGCAATTCATCGAATTAATTATGATAATTGATTTTCTAAGAGGGTGTATTGTAGGGTTAGGGGCATCTATCCCATTGGGGCCAATAGGGGTAATGTGTATCCAAAGAACTCTAAGCAAGGGGAGAAATTCCGGATTGATAACCGGAATGGGGAGCGCAATATCTGATACCATTTATGCAGCAGTAGCCCTGTTAAGCCTCTCTTTCATTCAAGATTTTATAATGGCCCAAACCGATTATCTTATGCTTTTCGGTGGATTGATAGTGGTACTTTTCGGGGTTAATATCTTCTTAAAAAATCCTGTTAAACAGATTAAAAGGATAAAAGCCGGGAGTAATAGATATTGGCAGGACTTTTTCTCTGCAGTAGCAATGACCATAACTAACCCTGCTACCCTTATCCTCGTTATCGGGATAATGGCTTTCGTGGGGATCAATGTCAATTATGAGAAAGGGTCTCTTCTTTTGGTTGGAAGCACCCTGCTTGGAGTCTTTACAGGTGGGTTTGCTTGGTGGTTATTACTCTCTACCTCCGTAAATAAGTTTAGAAATCGTTTTAGACTTCGTCACCTTCTCACCATAAACCGTGTTTCAGGTGTAGTGATAATAGTACTTGGAATAATTACTTTCTTTGAGGGACTAATAAGATTATTAATACAGATTAAATAAGTCCTACACATCTGTAAGAGAACCCTTCGGCTTCAACTTCTGACTTTATATAGATATTACGACCGTCCACGAAGATATTACCGCGCATGGTGCTTCTTAAGAGTTTCCAATCAGGAATTCTAAACTGTTTCCACTCTGTATGTAAAGCTACTGCATCTGCACCTGAGGAGGCATCATATATATCTTCGCAGAATGTCACTTTATCACCATAAATAGCTCGTGTAGGCTCCATTGCCACAGGGTCGAAAGCCCTAACAGTAGCACCGGCTTCGAGTAGGCGATTTATGGTTATGAGGGAGGGGGCTTCACGAATATCATCTGTTCCGGGCTTAAAAGAGAGTCCCCAGATGGCTATTACTTTCCCTTTAAGCTCTCCGTTAAATGCCTCATGCAGTTTTTTATAAACCACCCCTTTCTGAACATCATTGACCTCCTCCACTGCCTGCATGATTTTCATTGAGTATCCATTCTCTGTGGCGGTATTTATTAGAGCCTTAACATCTTTTGGAAAACAAGACCCCCCATAACCGCATCCGGGATAGAGAAACTTAGTGCCTATTCGGGTGTCGGATGAGACCCCTTTTCTCACCATATTAATATCTGCGCCGGTGAACTCGCAGAGATTTGCCACTTCGTTTATAAAACTAATTCGAGTTGCAAGCATTGCGTTTGCCACATACTTAGTCATTTCCGAAGAGAGGATATCCATAAAGATAACTCTGTAGTTATTTAGGAGGAATGGACGGTAGAGCGAAGACATTATGTTTTGCGCTCTTTCACTCTCTACCCCTATTACGACTCTGTCAGGCATCATAAAGTCCTTCTTAGCAGTTCCTTCTTTTAGAAATTCGGGGTTTGAAGCTATATCAAAAGGGATATCGACCCCCCTGAGGCACATCTCTTGATTTATTATTTCTTGAACTTTGTGGGTCGTGCCTACCGGAACTGTACTTTTAGTGACCACTAAAAGGTATTGATTTATATTTTTTCCAATGGTGTGTGCTACTTGAAAGACCTGCTCAAGATCTGCGGCACCATCTTTTCCGGGAGGAGTCCCTACAGCAATAAAAACTACTTCTACTTTATCGAGACACTCTGCAAGGTCGGTGGTAAAAAAGAGTCTCCCCTCTCTGACATTCATATCTACAGTCTCTTTTAACCCCTCTTCGAAGATAGGAACAATCCCTTTCTTCAGATTCTCAATCTTCTCCTCGTCAATATCCACGCAATAAACATTGACCCCCATTTCAGCGAAACAAGCTCCTGAAACCAAGCCTACATAACCTGTACCTACTACTGCTATATCCATTTTTCTCTCTTTTTTGTGGAGATGGGCGGACTCGAACCGCCGTCCAAACACAGCATCCAAAAGCTTTCTACATGCTTATTCCATTATTGATTTTCGAGGAGAGACTGCCGATGGACAGGCCATCTAACCCTTATTCTCTGAATCTTAAGACGCTTTAGAGAAATCCACGTCAGCATTTGACTTGTACGATACCTCAATTCCAAACAGAGTCAAATTAAAGTTTGGTGAGATACTCGTCGCTACTGCCCTAGGCAGCGCGATTAAGGTAGTAAACTGAGTTTACTACGCAGCGAGAGCGTAATTATTGTTGCCTGTTATGGCTTGTAACTGATATTTACGAGCTTAGTCACCATGCTCGGCATGCTTACTTTCCGATGTCTTATGCTGTCAAAACCAAAACATCCCCTTAAGCAGTGCAAAGGTATGAAAAA
>CAYSND010000176.1:0-3828 GCA_964432305.1 uncultured Muribaculaceae bacterium
ACTGCGCTGTTTAAATCGGTGAAAAGATTAGTTATGGTATATGCTTTCTTTCCGTTTAATAGTTCATCTTGGAAGAGATTTAGGAATACCCTCTTCGTTAAGAGTGTTTCAAACACTTTTTTATTGATTCTGTCTATTGTAAGATCCGGACGAGAGACGATTTTATCCATAACGGAATTAGGAACAATCCAAGTAGGAGTAGTTAAAACATTCTTTTTAAGGAAAGCCATTGCCTCATCCTGTTTTGCTTTCTCAACAGGTGTATAGACAGCCCCCGGCATATCGGCAGTCTTAGAAGTCTCATAAATCCCCCCTATCCATTTGGAAACATGCCCTATATATCTCATATACTGAGAAATAACTTCATTATGCAATGTCCTTAGATTTTCATAATCCTTTCCGCTTTCGGTAGTCCAAACCATAAGGCTATCCATAATGAATTTAAGGTTCTTGATTCCGAGTTCACACGATTTCATTTGGTTATCAGAAAGGTCTTCCGCCTGATAACGAGGGTCATTAGGGCTGCCTTCTGTTCCAAAGAAGTAACGAGTATCCTTGGTCTTTTCGATAATCCAACTATTGATTTTCGGCAACTCTTTCTGTGCATCATCTATCTCAGGGAAACGGCGATAACCCCACTCGATAACCCACTCGTCATAATGACCTATACGAGGGAAAAGGAGTTCACGAGGGATATTGTCTCCCGGCTGTGCAACAAAATTAAAACGAGAATAGTCCATTATAGAGGTGGTATGCCCATTCTCTTTAAGGAACTTAGGGTCCCTTAACTGCTCCACTGTATAGAAAGCAGTCCCTGCGAAGTTATGGCGAAGTCCAAGAGTGTGCCCCACCTCATGAGAAGAGACGAAGCGGATTAATTGTCCCATAAGCTCTGTGTCGAAAATCATTTTACGTGCCGCAGGATCCACAGGGGAGCATTGTATAAAATACCAATTGCGAAGCAGAGACATAACATTGTGGTACCAATTTATATGAGACTCAATAATCTCTCCGGAGCGCGGATCGTGGACATGAGGACCTGAAGCGTTTGCAATATCCGAAGGTTTATAGACAATGGCTGAGTGAGTTGCATCCTCCAATGACCAAGTCGGATCCTCCTCCGGAGTCGGAGCAACAAGAGCGTAAATAGCATTCTTAAAACCTGCTTTTCTGAAAACAGGCTCCCAATCATTTACCCCCTGAATAAGATAAGGCACCCACTCCTTAGGGGTGGTAGGGTCAATATAAAATACAATAGGCTTCGCAGGCTCCACAAGCTCTCCTCTCTTATACTTTTCAATATCTTCCGCCTTAGGTTCAACTCTCCATCGGGTAATTAATTTCACCCTCTCTACCCCCTGAGGATTCTTGTCAAAATCAATATAGTTCGTGGTAAAATACCCAACACGACTATCATAATAACGAGGAACCATCGGCACCTTAGGGAGAAGGACAAAGGAGACATTTAGCTCAAATGTCGCTGTCCCATCATCATCCCCTCTTGCGTAAGTCTTGACTACTTTAACCTCTGTGTTTATAGGATAAGTCTTAATGTCGGTAATATAGGATTTATCTTTCTCCTGATTACCAAGTTTAAATGCCTTCTTCGATGATTTGTCGAAATAGAAGAGTCCGTTATCAGCATTGAAAAACTCTGTTACCTCGATTACATTCTCTTTCTTATCAGCAGACTGAGCTTTGACCTCGAAAGAGCCTACAATAGCAGGGATATTCGACTTGGAGACAGAGCTGAACATCGAATTTGTAGAATCTGCAGAGCGCTCACGATAAAGAACTTTCCTTAAGAAAATTTTATCTCCCTGCCCTTTTTCAAAACGGAAAGTTCCCTCTTGAAGCTGGTCACCTGCATACCCTGAAAAGGAGCCTCTAACCCCCTCTGCATTGCGAATTACCCTTGAGACCATAAGTATATCACGTCCGATAAGGGAGTCGTTTACATTGATAAAAAACTTATCTCCCTGGCGATAAACAGTGGTAAGACCTGTCATAGAGGTTGTCTCTTTGGTAATAAATTTCTCCAAAGAGAGAGGACCTTTCGGTTTTTCTTTTTTGGCTGTATCTGCAGGGGCAACTGTAGTAGTTGTCTTAGGTGCAGCCTCTTTGCTTTTACGCTGTGCGTTGATTTGTGTCGGCATTAATGCCAATCCTAAAATTAGGATTCCTGTTAATAGAGAATTTGAATTCATATTTTTAATTTTGAGTTGAAAGTCCATAGGATAATCCCTATTGCTACTGAGATGTTTAATGAATGTTTTGTCCCGTATTGTGGTATTTCGAGCGAGAGGGAAGATCTGTCCACCACCTCCTGTTGAATCCCTTTCACCTCGTTTCCAAAAACCAAAGCATATTTGCGTCCCTCTTCCGGTATAAACTCCTCCAAAGAGGTAGAATTTTCTGTCTGTTCTACTGAGATAATAGTGTAATCTTGGGAGATAAGTTCGTTTATTGCAGTAAGAGTTTCAGGGTAATATTGCCACTGAACAGTAAACTCCGCACCGAGTGCCGATTTATGTATTTCGGGGGTGGGAGGAACAGCGCAGATTCCGCATAAAAATATTTTTTCTACGAGAAAAGCATCGCTTGAACGAAAAGCTGAACCTATATTATGCTGACTCCTAACATTATCAAGAACGACCACCAATGGTAGTTTCTTGAGACTTTGATACTCTTCAATGGAAGCACGATTGAGTTCTAATGTCGATAATTTTCTAAACATTTTGGAAGTCGCCTTTTTTTATCTAATTTCGCAAAGATAATCATTAAAAAGTTCAATTTATGAAACAAGACCTTCAAATATCTGATTTAATCAAAAAAGAGGAGAACCGTCAGCTTCATGGCATAGAGTTGATAGCTTCAGAAAATTTTGTTAGCAACCATGTTCTTGCAGCACTTGGCTCATGCCTTACCAATAAATACGCCGAAGGGTACCCCAATGCACGCTACTATGGTGGATGTGAGGTAGTTGACCAAGTGGAGCAGTTGGCAATAGACAGACTTTGCCAGCTTTTCGGAGCCGAATATGCTAATGTTCAGCCCCACTCAGGCGCTCAAGCAAATATGGCAGTTTTTATGGCGTGTCTTAAACCGGGCGACACTTTTATGGGTCTCGACCTCTCACACGGAGGACACCTCACCCACGGTTCACCTGTTAATATGTCCGGCATCCTATACAATGCTGTTGCATATCAGCTTAACGAAAAGACAGGTCTTGTGGATTATGACGAAATGGAGGCTAAAGCTCTCGAGCATAAACCTAAGCTTATCGTAGGAGGGGCTTCTGCCTATTCGAGAGAGTGGGACTGGGCTCGTATGAGAAAAATAGCAGATAAAATAGGGGCTATTTTCTTAGTTGATATGGCTCACCCTGCCGGACTTATTGCTGCCGGACTCCTTGAAAATCCTGTTAAACATGCACATATTGTTACCTCTACCACTCATAAGACTTTAAGAGGTCCTCGCGGAGGGGTTATCCTTATAGGTAAAGACTTCGAAAACCCTTGGGGTATTAAGACACCTAAAGGGGAGATTAGGAAGATGTCAGCCCTAATTAATTCAAGCGTATTCCCCGGAATTCAGGGAGGTCCGCTTGAGCATTGTATTGCAGCAAAGGGAGTCTCTTTCTATGAAGCACTACAGCCTGAGTTTAAAGATTACCAGATTCAAGTACAAAAGAATGCTACAGCTATGGCTGAGGCATTTATTAAGAGGGGTTATAAGGTCGTATCAGGTGGAACTGATAACCACTTAATGCTTATTGATCTTCGTAGCAAATTCCCCGATTTGACAGGAAAAGTAGCTGAGAAGGCT
>CAYSND010000177.1:0-3779 GCA_964432305.1 uncultured Muribaculaceae bacterium
AGAGCCTTTGCAGACTATTTAGGGATAGGAGCAAGAGTGAAATTAGCCACATTTAAAACAAAAGAAGCTGCCCAATACTAACTTAGGCAGCTCCTTAAGCAAAAAATTATAGTTAGAATCTTATCCCAATCTTCAATCGCGGTTGAGAAAAGACTTTCAGCGCGTGATGCTCAGCCATAAAAGGAGGTAAACCTGATGGACGGATTTCTAAAATAGAGAGTTGGTAAGATACGGGACAAACCTCGAAGCCCAAAACAAGCCCCGGTGCTAATGAATATTCAACCCCCATAATAATATCAGGGCGGATAGCATATACTTGTCCTGCTCTATATGAATTTCGATACACATCCCTTGGCTCGTCAGATGTTCCTATTGTCTCCCCTGTGTAGGGATATATAGCCTCTGCCCGTGCAGCTTTTCCTGTCACACCTATTCCCAAATAAAAACTCACTCTCTCATTTGTAGGCTGCATTCTTCTAACTAATCCAAGCTCCACAATGGCTGCATGGCTCATTCTTCCTAATATATATTGGTAATTAGGTAAGGGCATCTCTGCTATTTGACTTGTGCCGGAAAGCATGTCCACAAAATCCCTCTTAGGAGTGTATGAGGAATTAAGTCCTACTAATGCTGTAGCTTCCCACTTGTCGCTAAAAAAATACCCAAAACTAACACCAACCATATTATCGAGAGCATTACAGCTCATCTCCCCAAGATTAAGAATAACAGAAGGGTCTAATGACTGATTTCCGGAGGAACCAGGGATAACTCCTATATTGCTTCCATCATCTGTAGGAAGCAGTGAATTATACCCATTGTCTGATTTGGAAAAGAAATTAGATGACCCAACTATTAAACTAATCTGCCAATTCCCTTTCTTAGGGGAATAAGGAATATTTACCCTATCTGTCTGTGCAGAGAGCTGCACCACAAATGAGAGGATAAATATCGGTATTATTAGTTTTTTAATCATTTATATAACTATTAGATTAATAAAACAACTAACCATTAATTGCTGCTAAAGCTTCCGCAAGTTTCTTCGTATAGAATTCAAAATCAAGAAGAGCATTCTCTAATTTCTTTTCAGCATCCAATAGATCTTTTTTGCGATCTTCTATTATTCTTTGCAAGTTATGCTGTCCGTCTGTTATCTTCTTTAGTTCAGTAACTTTCTTATCCAGGTTTTCTTTAGCAGTATTTACTGCAGCTACCTTAGTTTGATAAATGGTTTCTAATGCTGTTTTATCTCCTCCATTCGCTGCAATCGTTGCTGTTAAGGTCGTTTCTAGGGTGATCAAATTACTGATATGCGTATTTAGTACAGTCTGAATATCCTTATCTTTTTGCCATAGGATTTCAATATTGTTAATCTTCACTGTTTCAGCATTTATCAACCCTTGGATATCCTGCTGCTCAAACTGTTTAGTCTGGATTTTAGTATCTAATACTTTAATAGCAGCAAGTCTCTCTTCGTTAGCATCTTTAATGACATTATAAGCTGTTACCAATGATGCTACAAATGTGTTAATTTCAGCCACTTTGTTTGTATGTGCTTGGTATAACTCTTTCTGTGCCTTAGCCTGTAGATATGTGTACCAGCTACCTGCCTTATGTACTGCGTTAAGATTCAAAGTGGTGTGCCCATTGATGGTGATATCAGCACCTAAAGTAAATAAAGGGGCTAATTTAGATTTGAGGTTTTTAATAACAGGAACATACACATTATCCTCATTCCAAATAAATGTAACCTCGCCATCAAAATAAGCTTCATCAATCATTTTGTAGATGTTTTTTCCAATACCAATTCCCCACAAAGCGGTAGTCTTATCTCTCCAAATATCAAGTAAACCATCTCCATTAGCTGTATAGGTGTTATAAGTTAAAGCTACCCAGTTTAATGCAAGTTCTACTTTAGCAAGTGGTAATGTACCATCAACAAATTTTTCTACGGCTTTTTCCCAGAATATTTGTGCCGGTAAGAGAGGGTCAGGTCTAACTTTGTAAGTGTTATCGTTGAAATCATAGTCTTTATCCACTAAAAGGTCTCTATGTTTTTGATACTCCACAACAGTACCCATCATCGCCCTCTTTTGATCTTCAGTAGGGGCGGCTATTTTCTTATAGGCGACAACCGCGTCTTTTGCCCTCTTTTGCAAGTCTTCCGGTGTCTCTAAACCATAAATTTCTGCGTAACGTTTTAGGGCTCTCATATTAGTACCCCATGCAAGAGTATCTTTTTCATATTGGTTCTTGGCAGCAGTAAAAGCAAAATTATAGTCACTCTGCTTATAAGTCCTTTGTTCAAGAGCATTTTTCTCGATAGTCATACTTGCAAACGCTGCGTTACGTAGGGTGTTTAAGTAGACTAATGCGTTAGCCTTAGTAGCCTCAAAAACGAAATTCCCGGTTGTGTAAGTAAATAGTCCTGTGTTAGGGTCTATTGTTGCATCTTCTTTCAGAAGAGTTGGAGCAACTACCGGATTAGCAGTATAAACTTTATATTTGAAATAGTCTTGAAGAGATGCCGGAACAGCTATAGTATAATTGGATTTAATATCTGTCCACAATCTGTTGATCTCCGTCTTCTCTGCAGTTAATGCAGCGATTTCTTTAGTATAAGCAGCAAACTTTGCATTAAGTCTATCTTTTTCTTGTTGAATCGGAGTTTTAGATACTACTTTTTTATCCATCTCCACGGTCAAAGAATCAACTCGTAACTCTAATTTTTTTCTTAAAGTCTCGGTAGCTGTTAATTGTGCACTCCAAGCAGGAACCGAACTATTATCAATAAGTGCACGATAATCGTCTCTCTCTCTCTCAGCAACATTAAGAGTTAGCGTTAGCACAGCGATGTCTTTATTTAGCTTAGCCACTTCGACATCTTTGTTCCAGTTGTATTGAGCGTCGATGAGATTTCTCTGTGCCGTAACTAATGCTGTTTGTAATGCGTTAATAGTTGGACGTAGGGACTCGATTTTAGCGACTAGCTTAGTAATCTCTTCTCGTTGAGCCTCGATTCTAAGAGCACCAATAGCTTTTAGAGCTGTTAGGTAAGCTGCTTCTGCAGTAGCAATCTGCTGCTTATAGACCATCAGTTGTCTTTTGTGGTCCTCGATTTTTCTTTCATTCTCTCTCTCATATTCGCTGATTTGGAATCTATATAAAGCGATCTGAGCTGCAATTCTTTCTTTCTCCTCTTCAGTTCTTGCTTTCTCTTTTTCGAGGTTTAGTTTAGCAATCTCCAAGTTGTTAGCTTGAATGTCGTTTTGAATTCTTTGTAAATCGTTTAAAAGTTTTTGATTTTCTACCTTAGCTGCCTGCAGAGCTGCATCAGCTTTTTTTAGCTCTGCTTCTGCAAGTTTATAAGCAGTTTCTGCCCTTACAAACTCTGTTTTTGCGACACGCAAATCCACCAAGCTTGCAGGCTCTTCATTTTTTAGACATGATGTTAATAGGAACGCTCCAATGATTAACATCGGTAATAATTGTTTTTTCATAAAATTAATTAATTTAAGTGAGTGTGAGTAATGTATAGTTTATATTAAAGTTCTCTCCCTCAAAGTTAGAACTTTTTTTTAATAAACCATACTTTTTTATATATTCAGTAGCTACATCTTCACACACCTTACGGAATAGGCTTGACCGACACCATAAGTATGGACCCAAGGGGAACCGTTATTTATCTGTAAATGATTAGCTCGATGCCAAAACTCGCCGAAGGCGGTATTACCCCAATAATAACCGTTGTTACCTCTATTACCAATCACTGTTCCATCGTA
>CAYSND010000178.1:0-3757 GCA_964432305.1 uncultured Muribaculaceae bacterium
GGGTGGTGGGCACCTGTTTCAAATCTCTTCCATCATCATGCTTGGATATCATTGGCAGTCATAATAGGGACTCTACTTATCTCTATTCTTCTTTCGGTAGTTATAAAAAAGAAGGATGTCGAACCATCTGACTCTGATAAAAATTAATTATTGACAACTAAAAAAATAAATTATGAATATTTTAGCTATTCAATTTCACGATCTCTTTCCTGCCATTTCAGGCTTTACTTGGCAACATGTCGTAATGATACTTGTAGGTGGGTTGCTTATCTATCTTGCAGTTGCTAAGGAGTATGAGCCTTCTCTCCTTCTCCCTATGGGCTTTGGTGCTATTTTGGTTAATATCCCATGGTCTTCAGCTCTCTCTATTATGGGGCTTGACGGTGTCGAGGAGCCTGGAGTTTTAAAGATATTCTTCGATGCGGGTATTATGACAGAGATCTTCCCACTATTGATTTTTATCGCAATAGGGGCTATGATCGACTTTTCGCCACTCTTTAAAAACCCTATGCTGCTACTATTTGGAGCTGCAGCTCAGTTTGGTATTTTTGCAACAATGATCCTTGCTACCTATTTAGGATATGATCTAAAAGAGGCAGCTTCCATTGGTATAATTGGTGCTGCCGATGGTCCTACCTCTATTTTCGTATCAAGTCGTTTTGCACAAAACTTAATGGGTCCTATCTCTGTGGCTGCATACTCTTATATGGCATTAGTCCCTATTATTCAACCTCCTATTATCAGAGCTCTTACCACTAAAAAAGAGAGACTAATCAGGATGACAAATGTTGGAGATAATAATAAAAAGGTATCTCGCACAGCACTTATACTTTTCCCTATTTTGGTAACTTTAATTGCAGGCTTAATAGCTCCTGTATCATTGGCACTTATCGGATTTTTGATGTTTGGTAACCTAATTAGAGAGTGCGGTGTTTTGAATAAACTCTCATTAGCTGCTCAAAACGAACTTTCAAGTTTGGTAACTATTCTTTTGGGTATTACCATCGCTTCTACTATGACAGCAGAGAGATTTGTAACTGTTGGCACCCTTACCATCATTGCTTTAGGATTAGTGGCCTTTATCTTTGATACTTTCGGTGGTGTAATGTTTGCTAAATTAATGAATCTCTTCTTGCCTAAGGGGAAGAAGATTAATCCTATGATTGGGGCTTGCGGTATCTCGGCATTCCCTATGTCTGCTCGTGTAGTCCATCAAATGGGACTTAAAGAGGATAAACATAACTTCTTATTGATGCCTGCAATCAGTGTCAATGTCGGTGGACAGATTGGCTCTGTAGTGGCAGGAGGTCTTATATTAGCCTTAATTCCTTTATTTGCTTAATATTATGGAGAATAATCAAGATACATTAGTGTTAGCGCAGGATGGGAGTACATCCGTTGCTGCAGAGACAGAAGTGGTTGATACAGTAGCTGTAGCTGTTGTACCGGCAGAAAAAAAGGATAAGTCAAAAGATTCAATTCATGCAATAGAGATTACCGGTATCGCAATGATTGCTATCTTCGGATTTATGTTCATTTTCTTCCTCGTTATTAAGGGAATAGATAAATTATTCCCCTATAAAGAGAAAAAAGAAGAATAAAAATTAAAAAAATGATGTTTTGCTAAAAAAAAGTGTACATTTGTGAGTTATTTACTTTTTAATTTTATTTAATGAACATTTTTATTTCAAATTTAAGTTATGCTGTTACTGAAGCAGACTTACAAAAAGCATTCGAGGAGTACGGTGAAGTACAACTCGTGAAAATCATCACTGACAAATTTACTGGACGTTCTAAAGGTTTCGGTTTTGTAGAAATGGCAGACGATGCAGGTAAAGCTGCAATTGAAGGACTTAATGGCGCTACTTTCAGAGATAGAGCTATTAATGTAGCTGTAGCCCGTCCAAAAGAAGATAGAGAAGAGAGAGCACCTCGTAGAAGATACTAATCGACTTTTAAAAAGAGAAAGAGGTTGACTATTGCAGTCAACCTCTTTTTTTATCTCATTTGCGTGTCAGTTGCCAATTTTTCTATAATACGAAAAGGTAAGCAAGGAATGCACAAGCAAAGGTAAGAATAGCATAAAGTTCAGGGAATACTGCTAGAATCATAGTCTTTGCAAAAACATCCTGTCCATTAGACATCTCGTTTATACCATTGGCCACAAGTGAAGCCTGTCTAACGGCTGAGAAATAACCTACTAAACCCATTGCAATCCCTGTGGCGCATAATGCAAGTCCGGCACCTAAAGAGAGTGTTGATAGTTGAGTCAATTTGGAAAGAATAAGGAAGAAAGCCGCAAATCCGTAAAGACCTTGTGTGGAAGGGAGGATACAGAGTAGCATACTTCTTCCGAACATGTCGGGATTCTTTTTAAGAGCAGAGATAGTGGCGTTACCACCGATGGTAACTCCGATAGCACTTCCTATACTACTGAGTGCGAGCATAATTCCTATGCCGCTGTAAGCTAAAATGAAAGGTAATAATGATGAGTCCATAATTTGATTAATTTATTAATAATTATTGTTTGTTAGTTTGTTTTTTTAATGGATTAAATGCTCTTCCTCCCCCCTCAAATCCCACATTCTTATAAAACTCGACGAATGTAAGACGAATAGGGTGAACAAAAGCACCAAGACAGGAGAGACCAAGCACAGCTAAATGTCCCACAATGAGGAATGGGATTGCTATAACCCATCCCACTATAGAACCGGTAAACTGAGCTGCAATAGAGTTAATAACGAGTGCAAGGATTCCACCTGTCATGCCTAGTCCGAATAGTCGTATATATGAGAGTATATCGCCGAAAATTCCGGTAATATCGTAAAGTGATATCAGACCTTTAAATGGGCGAAGGAAGAAGTGTTTTGAAGGTTTGCTACAGAACAGTATTAAAATCAGACCGACAATGGCGAAACTGTTATTTACCATTGAGGGGATAATTTCTGAACCTATCTGAGAACCGGCATAAGCAAATGTTAACCATACTATTACAAGGCACCACCCAATATTGGCAAGACCGGCATCCCAGTCTCTCTTTTTTAAACTAACAACAGCGGAAATAATTCTTGCTACTATTATTTGGAAAATTCCGAATATTATAGAGAACCAGAAGAAATTCAGATCTGTAAAGAACATTCCTTGTATCTTTTCTGACATAGGGAAAATTTCATAAATTTTTAATCCGAAGAATGAGCCTGAAAGCATGGGCATTATTACAGAGCCTAATCCGAGTAGAATTATTAATTTTCCATAAGAGGCAAATTTTGGCATCTTCCAATTAACGATTGCTCCTATAATCATGAGTACTAGTCCGTATCCGATATCTCCAAGACAGAGCCCGAAGAATAACATATAAAAGGGTGCGAAGTATGGTGTGAGGTCTAATTCATTATATAATGGTAATGTATATAGACCTGCAATAGGTTCAAATAGTTTTGCAAACTTATTGTTTTTAAGCTCCACGGGAGGATTATCATCGATAACAGCCTCTTCCTTAAAATAATATGCACTAGTAGAGTCTAAGAAACTGCTAATCTTCTCCTGATCATCTTCCGGAGCAAAACCAACCATAACGGAGATACTCTCTTCCCCCTCCTTTTTAATGGCAGCATTAGTAAAGTAGAGATCAAGAGCTTCATTACAGTCGTTCATCATACCCTCGAGAGTCTCAATATGTTTTGGAAGTCCTTGAATTTCCCTTTCGTTAAGTAATACAGACTCCTCTAACTTCTTTATCTCTTGTTGTAGATATGAA
>CAYSND010000179.1:0-3710 GCA_964432305.1 uncultured Muribaculaceae bacterium
TGTCCTACTCAAGCCATTTGGAAAGTAAACTTCCCAATTAAAGTTCCAAAAGTTGAACAGACAGTAACCCAAAACGCTTAATGGTATGAAACGAACATTTTCTATAGGGGGAGTTCACCCCCACGATAATAAAATATCAGCAGATTCGGCTATTGAAACTTTCCCTATTTTGGAGAAAGTCTATATTTCAATGGTTCAGCATTTAGGTGCTCCTGCTGAGCCGATAGTGGCAAAAGGGGATAAAGTTAAAGTGGGGACTCTTATTGCAAAGCCCTCTTGCTTTATCTCTGCAGCAATACACTCTTCTGTTTCGGGGACTGTTTCGGCAGTAGCCCCTGTTGAAGACCTTGCCGGGAATCCTGTTATGACCATAACTATAGATGTAGAGGGAGATGAGTGGGAGGAGAGTATAGATAGATCAGAAGAGATAAAAAGAGAGATTACTCTCTCCAAAGAGGAGATTTTGAAAAAGATAGCCGATATGGGAATAGTTGGATTAGGAGGAGCCTCATTCCCTACCCATATTAAACTCTCTCCACCTGCCGGAAAGAAGGCAGATTACCTCTTGATAAATGGGGCAGAGTGCGAGCCTTATATCACCGCCGACTATCGTATTATGGTTGAAAACCCTGAAGAGATTTTAATCGGAACGATGATTATGGCGAAAGCTCTCGGAGTAAGTAAATGTTATTTAGGGGTGGAAGAGAATAAACCTCTTGCTATAGAGAAACTAAAAGGGGTCGCATCTAAATATCCTGAGATAGAAATTGTTACTTTGAAAAAGAAGTATCCTCAGGGAGGAGAAAAACAGTTGATAGATGCTATTGTCCACCGCAGGGTTCCTTCCATGGGACTCCCTATTGATGCAGGGGTGGTGGTTCATAACTGCGGAACCGCACTTGCAGTTTATGAAGCTGTGCAGAAGAATAAACCTCTTTTTGAGGGGATTGTCACCGTAACAGGGAATTGTACTGCACAGCAGAGAAATTTCCGTCTTAGAGTAGGAACCCCTATCGACAAAATGTTAGATGCTGTAGGAGGGGTACCTAATGAGGCAGCTAAACTTATAAGTGGAGGTCCTATGATGGGTAAGGCAGTTGCCAATATAAATGCTGCTTCTGTTAAAAGTACTTCTGCACTTCTTGTCCTTACTGAGGATCAGACTCAACGTAGAGCAGAGTCAAATTGTATCAGATGTGCTAAATGTGTCTCTGTCTGTCCAATGGGACTTGAGCCTTATCTCCTTAAAAAGATGGCTCAAGCCGGGATGTCAGCCGAACTTGAAGAGAACAAAGTCCAGGACTGTATTGAATGTGGATGTTGCCTTTATACTTGTCCTGCAAATATTCCGCTTTTGGACTATATAAGGGTTGCGAAAGCCGATGTTATAAAAATAATTAGAAGCAGACCCAAAAAATAGATTGATTATGAGAAAATTACTTGTTTCACCTGCGCCACACCTTCATTCTGATGAGCAGACAAAGAGGATAATGAGAGATGTAGTTATCGCTTTGACTCCGACTCTTTTAGTCTCTATTTATTTCTTTGGTTTTTCAGCCATAAAATTAGTCTTAGTAGGGGTTATCTCTTGCGTTGCAGTAGAGTACCTTATTCAGAAATATTTGATGAAAACCAAAGTCTCCATTAATGACTATTCAGCCATAGTAACCGGTCTCCTTTTAGCATTAAACCTCCCCCCATCTTCCCCTTGGTGGCTTGTTTTGGTAGGCTCTATCGTGGCTATCGGGGTAGCAAAGATGACTTTTGGAGGTCTCGGGCAGAATGTTTTTAACCCTGCATTGGTAGGTCGCGTATTCCTTTTGGTCTCTTTTCCTGTCCTTATGACAGACTGGTCTATACCTAATTCTTGGTTTAGAGCCGGTATTGATGCCACTTCCGGTGCCACACCTCTTGCAATGATTAAGGAGGGGCTTACACAAGGGTTAACGGTAGATCAGATTCTTTCTGCTAACCCTGATTTCAGTTATTGGCAGATGTTGTTTGCACGTATAGGGGGATCTGTAGGGGAGATTTCATCTCTTGCACTCCTTTTGGGATTTGGCTATCTCCTTATTCGCAAGGTGATTAAACCCCATATTCCTCTTACTATAATAGGGACTGTATTTGTTATGACAGGGATATTCTGGTTGATAGACCCCGCCCATTATACTGACCCTGTTTTCTCCGTCCTCTCAGGAGGTGTATTGTTAGGCTCCATTTTTATGGCAACCGACTATGTAACCTCTCCTATGACTACCAAGGGTATGATTATATTCGGGGTAGGTATCGGAGTCCTTACAGTTCTAATTCGTTATTTTGGTTCTTATCCGGAAGGGATCTCATTTGCTATTCTTATTATGAATGCTGTGGTTCCTTTACTTAATAAATATATAAAACCCAAAAGATTTGGGAAGGAGGTAATCAATGGCTAAAGAATCCTCATTCAAAAACATGGTGTTGAGCCTTTTCATTGTCTGTTTAGTCTCTTCGGCACTTCTTGGATTTTCCTATGCAATAACAAAGGCTCCAATAGATGCCGCTGCTGCTGCAAAGGTTAATTCTTCTATCTCCGCAGTGGTCCCTGAGTATGACAATGCCCCCTCTGATGAGATGATGACCATCTCTTTTGGAGAGAAACAATTCAATGTTTATCCTGCAAAAAAAGTGGGAGAAGTGGTGGGATATGCAGTGGAAACCTTCTCTTCAAAGGGGTTTGGAGGGAATATCTATCTAATGGTAGGTTTTACCCCTGAAGGTTCTATCTATAAAGTCTCTGTTCTTTCTCATACTGAAACTCCTGGATTAGGGGATAAGATTGACCCTAAGAAGAGTAATTTCGGGAAGCAGTTTGAAGGGAAAATCCCTTCCTCTTTTCATCTTGCAGTTAAGAAAGATGGTGGAGATGTAGATGCAATAACTGCATCAACTATTACTTCGAGAGCCTATTGTGATGCTCTCGAAACTGCTTATAAAGTTTTTTGTTCCATTGAAAAAATAGGAGAATAGAGTTATGAGTAAATTTTCACTTATTACTAAAGGGATATTAAAAGAGAACCCAATCTTTGTTTTGGTTCTCGGTATGTGTCCCACATTAGGGACCACCACCTCAGCTATAAACGGTATGGGGATGGGTCTTGCCACGACATTTGTTCTTATTCTTTCAAATATAGTAATATCTACGATTGCAGGAGCTATACCTAATAAAGTTCGTATTCCCTCTTATATAGTGGTGATAGCCGCTATTGTTACTGTTTTACAGCTTTTAATGCAGGCTTTTGTGCCGGCTCTCTATGCTACCCTCGGACTTTTCATTCCGTTGATTGTGGTAAACTGTATTATTCTTGGTAGGGCTGAGGCCTTTGCAAGCAAAAACAGTGTTTTCGATTCAGCTCTGGACGGAGTAGGAATCGGGATAGGTTTTACATTAGCTCTTACTGTTTTGGGATTTGTAAGGGAGGTGCTTGGTAATGGCTCGGCTTTCGGACTTAAATTTATTCAAGGAGATGGAATACTTGTCTTTGTATTGGCTCCCGGGGCATTTATTGCATTAGGATATTTAATGGTTCTTTTTAATAAAATTAAATCAAAACCTAAAACTAAAACCACATAATTATTATGGAATATATTTTAATTATCATATCTGCGGTATTTGTAAACAATATCCTTCTTTCTCAATTCCTTGGGACTTGTCCGTTCCTTGGTGTTTCAAA
>CAYSND010000180.1:0-3654 GCA_964432305.1 uncultured Muribaculaceae bacterium
CGCATCGATCGCAGATAATTCCGCGATAGCGTATTCTTTTGTATTTTCCGCAGTGGCACTCATAGTCTTTGGAGGGTCCGAAAATCCTCTCGCAGAAGAGTCCATCTCTTTCAGGTTTATATGTGCGGTAGTTAACCGTTTCAGGTTTAAGAACTTCCCCGGAGGATCTTTCAAGAATCTCTTCCGGTGAGGCTAATCCGATGGTTATCCTATTGAAATTACTTTTAACCTTGATCTCTTTTTTAAAAGACATATTATTGATTTTTCAAATTATCAAAAACTCCAATTAATCTAAGTGTATGCTTAGTCCAAGTCCACGAAGCTCGTGTAGAAGTACATTTAGGGATTCGGGAATACCGGGTGTCGGCATAGGATCTCCTTTAACGATGGCTTCGTAAGCGCGTGAGCGTCCTACAACGTCATCAGATTTAATGGTAAGGATCTCCTGAAGAATATTTGATGCTCCGAATGCTTCGAGAGCCCAAACCTCCATTTCTCCAAATCTTTGTCCTCCAAACTGTGCTTTTCCTCCAAGAGGTTGTTGGGTAATAAGGGAATAAGGACCTATTGAACGAGCGTGCATTTTATCGTCCACCATGTGTCCGAGTTTAATCATATAGATTATCCCTACAGTTGCAGGTTGGTCAAATTGCTCCCCTGTTCCACCATCTCTCAGATATGTCCTTCCATATTTAGGAAGTCCTGCCTTATCTGTATACTGAGTAATCTCATCAAGAGTAGCTCCGTCAAAAATAGGGGTAGCGAACTTAATACCAAGCTCTTTACCTGCCCACCCAAGAACAGTTTCGTAAATCTGCCCAAGGTTCATACGGGAAGGAACTCCAAGAGGATTTAATACTATGTCCACGATGGTTCCATCTTCAAGGAAAGGCATATCCTCATCTCTAACGACTTTAGCAACTATCCCTTTATTACCATGGCGACCTGCCATCTTATCTCCCACTTTAACCTTCCTCTTCTTGGCAACATAAACTTTTGCAAGCTGCATGATACCTGTTGGAAGTTCATCTCCAATAGTAAGATTATATTTTAGTCGTTTTAATTCGGCATCATACTCTTTATATGCAATCATATAATTGTTAATGAGCTTTTTAATCTGACTATTTACATTCTTATCTGAGGTCCATTTAGCAGGGTTGATGTTTTCGTAATCTATCTTATTAAGAACATCAGGGGTAAAGGCACTTCCTTTTGGAACAATCTCAGCACCATAGAGGTCATTGATTCCGTTACTCTTCTTATCAAAAGTAAGGATAGTAAGTTTATCAATAAATCTTCCCCTTAAGTCGGATGTCTTTCTATTAAAGTCATCTTCGACATGCTGAATCTGATTCTTGGCTGAAGATTTCCCACGTTTGCTCCCCTCTTTTCCTACTCTTGCAAATAACCTCTTTCCAATAATAGTTCCTGAGAGTGAAGGAGTTGCTTTTAGAGAAGCATCTTTAACATCTCCTGCTTTGTCTCCAAAAATTGCTCTAAGAAGTTTCTCTTCCGGTGAAGGATCGCTCTCCCCTTTAGGGGTAATTTTCCCAATCAAAATATCACCGGGCTCAATATTGGCACCAATACGGATAATTCCGTTTTCATCCAGATCCTTAGTAGCCTCTTCGCTGACATTTGGAATATCTGCAGTTAACTCCTCCATTCCGCGTTTGGTATCACGCACTTCCAAGGCATACTCGTCAACATGGATAGAGGTGAAAATATCGTCTCTTATAATCTTTTCAGACAATACAATAGCATCTTCAAAATTATACCCTTTCCATGGCATAAATGCCACTTTCAGGTTCCTTCCAAGTGCAAGTTCTCCGTTTTGGGTACCATAACCTTCAGTTAAAATCTGCCCTGCTTCTACCTTATCCCCTTTTCTTACAATGGGTTTGAGGTGAATGGAGGTTGATTGGTTGGTTTTCCTATAAAGAGGAAGGTGATATACAGTAATATCAGAAGTGAAACTTACAAATTTTTCAGCATCTGTCTGCTCATATTTAATATGAATCTCTCTCCCATCAACAAAAACTACCTCTCCTTTCCTTTCAGCAACTATCTGAGTTCTTGAGTCACGAACAACGACTCCTTCAAGCCCTGTTCCTACAATAGGAGCTTCAGGTTTAACTAAAGGAACTGCCTGACGCATCATGTTAGATCCCATCAAGGCGCGGTTTGCGTCGTCATGTTCAAGGAATGGGATAAGAGATGCTGCAATAGAGGCTATCTGGTTAGGAGCTACGTCCATAAAGTGAACCTCCTCCTTAGTTACCACAGGGTAATCAGCTTCATAACGGCATTTGATTCTCTCATCAAGAATATTACCGTCGTCACCGAGATTAACGTTAGCCTGAGCTACCATTTTATCCTCTTCTGCCTCTGCACTCATATATTCATATCCGGATAAAGTCATATCCACGACTCCGTCCTTTACTTTCCTATAAGGGGTTTCGATAAAACCAAGAGTATTGATTTTTGCATATACACAAAGGGAGGAGATAAGACCAATGTTTGGCCCTTCAGGTGTCTCGATAGGGCAGAGACGTCCGTAGTGAGTATAGTGCACATCTCGAACCTCAAAACCGGCGCGATCTCTTGAAAGACCTCCCGGACCTAAAGCAGAAAGACGGCGTTTATTTGTCATTTCAGCTAAAGGATTTGTCTGGTCCATAAACTGCGAGAGCTGGCTTGTCCCGAAGAATGAATTAATTACAGAGGAGAGTGACTTAGCATTAATAAGGTCTGTTGGAACAAATATTTCATTATCTCTAACATTCATTCTCTCTCTTATGGTACGTGCCATACGAGTAAGACCAACACTAAATTGATTAGCAAGCTGTTCACCAACTGTTCTTATTCTTCTGTTACTAAGGTGGTCGATATCATCAACACTTGCCTTAGAGTTAATTAATTGAATAAGATATCTGATAATCTCTATAATATCTTCTTTAGTCAATACCCTTACATCTGAGGATGTATGAAGTTGTAACTTCTGGTTAAGTCGGTACCTTCCAACTTCTCCGAGGTCATACCTTTTATCTGAGAAGAAGAGTTTATCAATAACATCTCTAGCTGTTGCTTCGTCTGGTGGTTCAGAATTTCTTAACTGTCTGTATGTGTAGAAGACAGCTTCTTTTTCCGAGTTGCAGACATCTTTCTGTAAAGTGTTATGAATTATTGCATAATCACTTACATTCGCATCATCTTTTCTTAATAGGATGGTAGATACGCCTGACTCTATAATGTCGTCAATATGATGCTCTTCGAGTATAGTCTCCCTATCGACAACTATCTCGTTTCTTTCTATATAAACAACCTCTCCGGTATCTTCATCCACGAAGTCCTCATTCCATGTTTTAAGAACTCTTGCGGCAAGTTTAGCCCCGAGGTTCTTAGATAATTCTGCTTTTGTAGCTTTAATTTCATCAGCTAATCCAAAGATATCGAGGATATCCTTATCGCTTTCATAGCCAATGGCTCTAAGTAAAGTGGTAACAGGTAACTTCTTTTTACGGTCGATATAGGCATACATGACATTGTTTATGTCAGTAGCAAATTCGATCCATGAGCCTTTAAACGGAATAATACGAGCCGAATAGAGCTTAGTTCCGTTTGCATGGAGGCTCTGTCCAAAAAACACCCCTG
>CAYSND010000181.1:0-673 GCA_964432305.1 uncultured Muribaculaceae bacterium
TTGTTGAAATCTTGTTGGCAAATTGGAAAAAATCGCTATCTTTGCAGCCCGTTTTAATTAAGCGGAATGTATAAAGTAAAGATTAACAATCATTTATGCCAACAATTCAACAATTAGTTCGCAAAGGACGCGAGGTTATCGTCGAGAAAAGTAAATCTCGCGCGTTGGATGCTTGTCCTCAAAGACGTGGTGTGTGTGTACGTGTTTACACTACCACACCTAAAAAGCCTAACTCAGCTATGCGTAAAGTAGCTCGTGTAAGACTTACAAATCAAAAAGAGGTCAATGCATACATTCCCGGTGAAGGACACAACTTACAGGAACACTCCATCGTATTGGTGCGTGGTGGTCGTGTAAAAGACCTCCCCGGTGTAAGATACCACATCCTTAGAGGCGCATTAGACACGGCAGGTGTAGAAGGACGTACTCAAAGTCGTTCTCTCTATGGAACCAAGAGACCTAAAGCCGCTAAAAAAGCAGCCGCTAAGAAGTAAAACAATTATTAATTTTTTAGAGATTTAAAAAATGAGAAAGACAAAGCCTAAAAAGAGGATTCTACTTCCTGATCCGAAGTTTCACGAGGTGTTAGTGACACAATTCGTGAACAATCTTATGTTGCAGGGGAAGAAGAGTATCGCGTATTCTATTTTTTACGACGCCATTGACATGGTAG
>CAYSND010000181.1:683-3624 GCA_964432305.1 uncultured Muribaculaceae bacterium
ATTCTGACAAGGCTCCTCTCGACATTTGGAAAAAAGCTTTAGAAAACATCACCCCCCAGGTAGAGGTAAAAAGCCGCAGGGTTGGTGGAGCTAACTTCCAAGTACCTACAGAGGTGCGCCCGGAAAGAAAAGTTTCATTAGCGATTAAGAATATGATACTCTTTTCACGTAAACGTTCCGGCCACTCCATGGCAGAAAAGTTGGCGGCAGAAATTGTTGCAGCATATAATAATGAAGGTGCAGCTTATAAGAGAAAAGAAGATATGCACCGTATGGCAGAAGCAAACAAAGCTTTTGCACACTTCCGATTTTAACTAATTATCTTCGATGGCAAGAGATCTTAAATACACAAGGAACATTGGGATAATGGCCCATATTGATGCGGGCAAAACCACGACATCCGAAAGAATTTTATATTATACCGGTAAAACACATAAAATAGGAGAAGTTCACGAGGGAGCTGCTACTATGGACTGGATGGTACAAGAACAGGAGAGAGGTATTACTATCACTTCTGCTGCTACCACAGCATTTTGGCATTACCAAGACCAGACCTATCAGGTGAATCTGATAGACACCCCCGGTCACGTTGACTTTACTGTTGAAGTGGAGAGGTCGCTTCGCGTCTTAGATGGAACCGTTGCTACTTTTTGTGCCGTAGGTCGTGTGCAGCCACAGTCAGAGACTGTTTGGCGCCAGGCAGACAAGTACAAAGTTCCCAAAATTGCTTATGTCAATAAGATGGACCGTGTAGGAGCAGATTTCCTTGCAGTGGTCGAAGAGATGCGTGAAAAACTCGGAGCTTGTTCAGTTCCTATCTGTCTCCCAATAGGGGCAGAAGATAAATTTTTAGGTATAGTTGACCTTATAGGAAACAAGGCTATTTACTACGATCAAGAGAGTAAAGAACTTATAAACTATGTGGTTAAACCGGTACCTAATGATATGATGGCAGAAGTGGCAGAGTGGAGAGGAAAACTTATAGAGTCTGTTGCCGAATATGACGACACCATTCTTGAGAAATTCTTTGACAATCCTGATTCAATTACAGAAGAGGAGATAATTAAGGCTTTAAGAAAAGCTACTATCGACATGGCTGTAGTTCCCACTTGCTGTGGTTCATCATTTAAAAACAAAGGAGTTCAATTCCTTCTCGATTCGGTTATGCGCTATCTCCCTTCACCTTTGGATGTAGAGAGTGTAATAGGTACTAACCCTTACACCGATAAACAAGAAGAGAGACACCCCGATAGTAAAGATCCCTTCTGCGGACTTGTTTTCAAAATTGCAACAGACCCTTTTGTAGGACGTCTTGCATTTTTGAGAGCTTACTCCGGTAGATTGGAAGCAGGTTCTTATGTCTTGAATACCCGCTCCGGTAAAAAAGAGCGAGTAGCACGTCTTTACCAGATGCACTCAAGCAAACAGAACCCTATTGACTTTGTGGAAGCAGGAGATATCTGTGCTGCTGTAGGTTTTAAAGAACTACGCACCGGAGATACCATCTGTGTTGAAACGAACCCCATTGTTCTTGAATCCATCACTTTCCCTGATCCTGTTATTGGTCTTGCAGTGGAACCTAAAACCCAGAAAGACCTTGACAAATTAGGAATGGCATTGAACAAACTTTCTGAAGAAGACCCTACTTTCACCGTTCGTTCTGATCAGGAGACAGGACAGACCATTATTAGCGGCATGGGAGAACTTCACCTTGAAATTATTACCGACCGTCTCATTAGAGAGTTCGGCGTAGGGATTAATCAGGGTGCTCCTCAAGTTAATTACAGAGAGTCTATCCGTTCGACTGTTCGTCACCGTCAGGTGTTTAAGAAACAGACCGGTGGTAGAGGTAAATTTGCAGATATTATTTTTGAAATAGGTCCTGCAGACAAAGGAGTTACAGGTCTTCAGTTCGTTGATATGGTTAAAGGGGGAAATATTCCTCGTGAATATATCCCTTCAGTAGAGAAAGGATTCAAAGCAGCTATGGCCAATGGCGTATTAGCAGGCTATGAAGTTCCGGCTATGAAAGTAACCCTATTAGACGGCTCTTTCCACCCTGTCGATTCCGATTCTCTTTCATTTGAGATTTGTGCCAGAACAGCATTCCGTCAAGCGATGCCTAAAGCAGATCCTTATCTTATGGAGCCAATAATGTCTTTAGAGGTAGTTACCCCTGAAGATTTTATGGGTGATGTGATAGGAGACTTGAACCGTCGTCGCGGACAGATTACCAATATGGATTCCAAAGGCAATGCACGAATCATTAAAGCCAAAGTTCCTCTATCAGAGCAGTTTGGCTATGTTACAGTGCTTAGAACTCTCTCTTCGGGTAGAGCTACAAGTACAATGGAGTTTTCGCACTATGCAGAACTTCCTGCCAACATTCAGAAAGAGATTATTGCCACATTTGGTGGAAGCAGATCCTCATTCAATAATGATAGCGATGAATAAATAGATATTATTTGATAAAATACTTAAAACAATATGAGCCAAAAAATCAGAATTAAATTAAAATCTTACGATCATGCATTGGTTGACAAATCAGCCGATAAAATCGTAAAGACTGTAAAAGCTACAGGTGCTGTTGTTAACGGACCTATTCCGCTTCCTACAGACAAGAAAATTTTTACTGTAAACCGCTCCACCTTCGTAAACAAGAAAGCTCGTGAACAATTCGAGCTCAATTCTTTCCGTCGTCTTCTCGACATCTACAGCTCAACTCCTAATACAGTTGACGCATTGATGAAATTAGAGCTGCCCAGCGGAGTCGAAGTTGAAATCAAAGTTTGATAGAATCTGAAAAGTTTCTATATTTGCACCCTATATCACAAGTATATCCGAGAACTTTTTCTTCAAAGATAGTGATTAGGACCCGTAGCTCAGCTGGTTAGTAGCACCTGACTCATAATCAGGGGGTCACTGGTTCAAGCCCAGTCGG
>CAYSND010000182.1:0-3586 GCA_964432305.1 uncultured Muribaculaceae bacterium
TTTCCGCTATATGTCCTCAACGGGTAGTTTTTATATTGCCCCTCTTGCTGAAGCATAAAGGGACGACTAAAAATCGTTCCGTAGAATTTACTCTTAGGGGCTTTTTGGATTTTCAGTTTCCCAACACCCCCGCTTAGGAGATTTTCATTAACTATGATATTGTCGAAGATATTCCAAGAGTCTTGGTAGGCAAGTGAGCCATATCCCGCTTTTAGCATATCATAAAAGGGGTTAAAAAATCCGTTCTTTTCCACCTGGGAGACGCTCCCCTTGGCACCAAGCACCTCATAGATACTTTTATTTATAGGGTCATCATTTAAGTCCCCCATTATCACCATTTTAATATCGGGCTCCACTTGATGTAAGGAGTCTGTAAAATCTCTTAATGTCTGAGCCTGGCCCACTCTTAGAAACTCTGACGACTCAGAGCCTCCTCTACGTGAAGACCAATGGTTTACAAAGAAACAAAACTTCTCCCCCTCTATTTCACCGCATACCGCGAGAATATCCCTTGTCTTAAAATCGGGGATTTCCGGAATAATCGGTTTTATCGGTTTGCTCCAGAGGTAATTAAACTGTTCAGGGCGGTAAAACAATGCCACATCGACCCCTCTTGCTTCGGGGGAGTCGTAGTGGACAATTTGATAATTCGCGGGTGCAAGTTTCGGTTGGGAAACAAGATCGTCCAAGACTCTTCTGTTCTCTATTTCAGAGACTCCGATAATGGTAGGGAAGGCCTTATTTGAGGAGGCAATGGCAAAAAGAACTTCTGCCATATTAGAGAGTTTCTTGCGGTATTTTGCCTCTGTCCACTCCTTAGGTCCGGTGGGGAGAAACTCATCGTCATTCACAAATGGATCATCATAAATATCGAAAAGGTTTTCCAGATTATAGAACATTACGGTATATCGCTTCTCTTGCGCTGAAAGTGAAATCGCGCATATAAATAGAAAGCAGGTTATAACAATTAGTTTTTTCTTCATAATTATAATCCCCATGCAGATGGGTTAAATTCATTTTTAATAGCTGTTTTCTTATCGTCAGGTAAATTATTAAAGAATGTAAGTCCTGTCTTTTTCTCAACCCACGCCACAGTTTGAGCATTAGCTGCTGTCGGGTCTCCATAACCATAGGATTTATTATCAAACCAAAATCCGATGGAAGAGTAACTATTTGAACTCTTTTTATATTTCAAAAGGACTTTAAAATACCCCTTAGGGATGGCAACATTGTTCCCATTATTGTCTTTAACATAAGAGATAGTAGGGCTTTCAGTGGTGGTAATAACAGGACCTGTAACTACATATAGGGTATCACAAGAGGAGGTATAACCACGCACCTTTGTCTCAAGTTTAGCCCAAATCCCCTGATTAAGAGAGGAGTTTTGGGGAGTCATATTAGAGAAATAGAAAGTAGCTGCATTCATACTATATGAAGCAGTACGAGAAGCTGATGGGAGCTGGTGCCCTCTATCATACCCTGAAAATCCTTTAAATAGAGTTGGTTGCATCGAGGTGGGAATTTTTGGATCGTAATCCCATGCATTTGATCTCGATTGCGAACCCAAATAAGTAGAGCAGAGGGGATAAGCTACCCAAAGAGCTATCCTGTTCACTCCATCAAAAAGCATGGAGTAATTTCTAACACTCTTTCCACTAACAGTGGTAAGATGAGAGATATAAGCTACTTTCCCACCAATGGTAACAGAGGGGAGCTCCATCCATTTATTAATAATGTCGGACTTGAGTTCAGAGGAGCCCCCTCCACCCCCTCCTCCGGATGAGGGTGCTTCCCCTTGAACAAATCTTTTTTCAAGTTTTTCTTTTCCGAAATCAACCGTTATAAGAACCTCCCTTGAAAAATCTTCCTCATTTTTTGAGTATGAAAGGACAATATTACTCTTACTCCCTGAACCACTTAAAGGGTTAATGCTAAACCACTCCTCATGATTCCCAAGCGGAGAGGAGAGGGAAATAGTCCACTCTCCATCAGAGGTAATAGTAAGAAACTGTCCTGTGTTATCATAAGCCACAGAGTCTGCCCCAAGGGAGATATTATTCTTAACTTCCTCCGCTCTATCAGGGTCACAAGACGAAATCATCACCATGTTTAAGATGATGATGATTCCGAATAGGAGATTAGCTCTATGGGAGCGTAATAGCATAGTTATAAGACCTTATTTAACATTTAGCCCTACTATAATACATCTTGGTCCGGTTGCATTATCTGTAGAAAATGTAAGAGTTGTAGTGGCTGTTATCTCAGTAAGATTGACTTTATAAAAGTCTTTTGATCCAAAAGTAATAGTAAACGGAGGGTTACCTGTTACACCCGCGTTTTTACCAAGTGCAAATTTCTTTGAAGTTCCACCATCTATTTTTCCTCCACCATTTACAGTTACTGTTACTGTTGATGCTGCTGTTGACCAACCTAATCCATAGAAAGAGAGGGTACAACTACCTGTTTTAGGAAGAGGTGCTGCAAATGTATAAGTTCCTCCGGCAGTAGATTTACCTATCTTTAATAGAGGATATTTAGTCCCTCCTATAGAAGCTTCCCCACCGTAAGCTGAATTATTTGAGTCCGAGAAGTTAGTTGCAGGCATAGTAACGTTTGAGGTATAAATCCCATCACCTGCTCCACCAGTCCCTTCTCCGGTATCTCCTCCTCCACCACCACCATCTTCAGGGAACTTTCCATCAGCTACCTGCACATTGTCAAGGCGATAGGTATTTGCTTTTCCTGTATAACGGAAAGCTATACAGAGTGATTCAGATGTCGCAAGAGAGGCGAGGTCAATAGTAATGGTGTTCCATTTGTTTATGGCGTCAGCCGCAGCAAAAGTTGCATCTTTAAGAACAGTCCATGTTGCTGTGGTAAAATTACCGGTAAAATTATTTGAAGTTACCACCTCGAATTTAGAGTTATCTGCAGTCTGATAATACCATGCTAAATCGAATTTCAAGGTCTTAACCGATGCCCCTTTTACATTAATCCTCGGCATTAGTGCATAAGCAGTAACACTCTCGGCTGTAGAACTATAAGGTGCTATCTGTAGGTATTTGTCGGCACTATATATACCCGTTTTCCAACCCATATTTACACTACTTCCATCAGTGGTGAAAAACATCCAGTTCTTATTCTCATAAGCCACATTAGCAGTCGTAATAGAGACAAAGTTATCTGCAAAGGAGGTCATAGGGGTAATTGCATTCCAATCGGCATAGTTTCCTATAACACCGCCACCGGTTCCACCGCCACCGCCACCATCAAATCTTGCACCTGTAAGCCCTGCATAATCTGTTAAAGCAGTAATAGAGATCTGATGTGTGGTTCCATAAACCATTGCAATCCCTTTTAAGATTCCGCTCCCTGAGGGGACCGTTTCATCTTTATATGTTGAATATTTTGAGGAGAACAATACGAACTTCTCTCCTGTTTTCGAAACAAAGTTCAATGATGTATGCTTATCGTCGCTTACAAATTTCTTCCCTTTATCGGCATCATTCACCTGCACATCTTTTACAGCCACATACATAGATTCATGTTTCCCTGAAAGAAGTTCCTCAGCAGTTATCTCCTTAGC
>CAYSND010000183.1:0-3580 GCA_964432305.1 uncultured Muribaculaceae bacterium
ATAAAATAACCTCTTTAAGGAATGTGTAAGTATCATTAAAATCGGATTCAGGTATTACCCCTTTTGCAACCCCATTTCTCACAGCTTTCTTTAAATCTTCGAGAGTATTCACCTCTGATAGAATCCCATGCATAACGACACCCTTTCTTCTTGGATTTTCATCATTAAAAAAATCTCTACCCGAATAAGATATTTTTAACCTCTCCCCTATATCTATTGAGAGAAAATTACCATCGATTTTAATGAGTTTAACTCCGCTTTCACTCCCTTTTTCACTTTTAAGTTTATCATCTATGAAAGATGCCCGTTCACCAATAACATAACTATTATCTGATGAGAGAGAAGCTTCAAATTGATTGTATAATATATCCCCTATAGATGAAATTGTATAAGTCCCATCATTTTTTATTTTAGGTTTCTTAGCAAAAATAATTAACTCCTGTTCAGGGCGGGTAAATGCTACATAGGCTATATTTAGAGCATCCACATAGGAGTAAACAGCTTCTTTTATAAACTCTTCAGAGAATAGCGTTCTGTTTAATAAAGAGTTCAGGGGAACCGGGATCAACCCCATATCATTAAATGGAGCTTTATCTACCTTACACCATAGATATTTGCTACTATCATAGCCAAATTTCATAGAAAGGAAAGGAATTATAGCTACCTTAAACTGAAGTCCTTTAGCTTTATGTATAGTTAAAATACGGATAGCATCCTCCCCTTCAGGGGCTGAAATAGTTTTTTTTCTTCCCGTTTCATCCCACCATTTTATAAATCCCCCTAAATCAGAGCCATTAGATGCGATAAAAGCAGAGACTGTATCTAAAAAGGCTTGAATAAAAATAGTCTCTTTTAATGCCTCTTCACCAAGATAACGAATTAATTTCTCGCAAATCTGATATAGAGATTCTCCTTCAACGCTTACGCTATTGACACCCCTTAAAAGATACTTATTTATAGGTTCTTCAGGATTGATAATAGATTCTAGCATAGCAACCAATTTATTCACAGAGAGGGATGAGGAGATAAAAAGTGAGTCCTCTGAAATCACCCCATACCCCTTTTGAATTAAATCATTTGCCAACAATGCCCCGTCAGAGTTTGATCTTACCAATAATGCTATATCATTGAATTTACATCCCCCCTTTTTTAATGACTCAAGTCTTAATGGAATCTCTTCTAACACTCTCTCTTTCCACTTAGTCTCTCCCTCTTTATCGATGAAATTTAGCTCTACTCTCCCCTTTCCATCCGGCTTTCCATCAGGGAGTTTCTGACAAACAGATGAATAAATTTCTGTTATTAAAGTGGAGTATGGATTAGAGGAATAATCCCCGTTGATTTTATTTTGAATATAATCTGCAGCCGAAGTAAAGAAACCATTATTAAAATTTATTAGATTCCATTCGCTCCTCCAATTATGGACAAGGTTTAGGGCATTAATATTAGTCTGACCTATATCTTTATTAATCTGTTCATTAAGGAGGTTCCAATCAGAGGATCTCCATCTGTAAATACTCTGTTTAACATCCCCCACTACTAAATTTTTATTACCATTGTCGAGACTCTCTTTTATGAGTGGTCTGAAATTATCCCATTGCAAACCTGAGGTATCTTGAAACTCATCCAACATAAAATGATCTATTTTCGTCCCAATCTTTTCATAGATAAAAGGGGTATCACTACTCCCGATTATTCTATTAAGTAACTCTGTAGATTCAGATAATAGCATAATATTCTTTTTTCTACAATAACCCAATATATTCGAGTGAATATCGGAAAGAATCCCGTAAGTATATAGATTACCAATAATGACCTTAGAAGTAAAATAAGAGTCACTTTTTTTATAGGAGATCGCTATTTGGGATAATATAGGATTAAGGAGTGGAAAAATAATAGCCATTTTCTCTTTGACACCCTTTAAAGAGGTTTTAGGAGCCCATTTATCAAGATTGTCAACAAAATCACTAAATGAATTAGAGGGAGGAGAATAATCCCCATTAGAGAGGGAGGTTAAGACCTTCTTTATTACAGATCTGCTACCCCCCGAAAAGTCGGTAAGATTAACTCCGGCATTGCTTATTATAGATAATCCCTCCTTTGCAAGATCTCTAAGAGGGGTTTCGAAATCACATATAATCTTATTAAGTATCTCCCTATACTTTTCTATAGTATCTCTATCTTTTAACTCCTTGCCACCATCACTCTTTTTTTTATACTCCTCTGAAAAGAGTTCTGATGCTAATTTTTTAAGTTTGGATGATGCATTCCAGTTCCCTCCCTCTCTAATATTTTCTATATATAACATTATTACCCATTCGAGGAGTTTGTCGTCATATGAGAGAGAATCCATCATAAGATCTATTGCTTGTTGCAACACTGCATCGTGATCAAGTTCTACATTATATGAGGGATACTGCCCTAATTCTCGTGCAAAGGAGCGAAGTGTATTTTGAAAAAACTTATCTATGGTGCTGACATTGAAAGCGGAGTAATCATTAAGAAGTTCAATAAGAAGATCCTTAGCATTCCTACTCTTAATGGTAGCTGGAAGAGAGATGGAGAGAGCATAAAGCTTCTCCAAAATCCTCTGTTTCATCTCATCAGTAGCCTTGTTCGTAAAGGTTACTGCTAAAACATGTTTAAAAGCAGTAGGGGAAAAGCTACGACTTCCGAGGAGAATATTAAGATACTCCTCAGTAAGTTTATAGGTCTTCCCTGACCCTGCCGATGCTTTTATAATGTCCAACATAATTACCTATTACATAACACTTTGAAGGGACAATTCTTACAAATATCTTGGTTTTCTGTGCTTTTAAAGGGTTTAGAAATATCTAAAATTTCTTCTATGGTACTACACAGATAGGTTTCAAACTCCTCTAACTGTCCATTAGTAACCTCCATTTCGGAAGGAGTAGTAGTAAATATCTCTCTTAGGGAATAGACCACCATATTACTCCTCGATACATCTGTTACCAAACCTTTATTTTTTGCAAGTAAAAGGTAGCAAAAGAGCTGGAATGCAGTGTATGGTCTGGATGAGGAGCCGACGTCAAACATAGAGGCAACCTCACGAAATGAGCTTTGGACTCCTCCTGTCTTATAATCTATAATTCTTAATATTCCCTCTTTAGAATCCACTCTGTCGATAATTCCGAAGAGTTTAACACTCTTACTACCATTTAGAATAGCGATTGGAGTGGAGAGCTTCATCTCTGAGTTAATATAAGTAAAAGGGAGACGAGTTAAATCATATTTTAGGGTGGTAATTACCCCCTCTTTAAGGAGAGCCTCTATAATTTTATTTTTCCCGGATATTTCAGAAACTGATAATATTTTTTTAAAAGCTTCTAATACGATATCGTTACTATTCTCTATATTCTTAATTATAGCTCTTAAATCCCTCTCGTTAACCATTTTCCCTATATAAGGGGAATAGACTTTTTCTAAAATATGGTGAAACAATTTTCCAAAAATAGTAGATTCCACTTCATCTATTACTGAGTCTGGCTCTTTAAGGGCAGCGATATTCTGATAATAAAATTTGAGGGAACAGTTAAGATAGGTGTCAATAGAGGAG
>CAYSND010000184.1:0-3575 GCA_964432305.1 uncultured Muribaculaceae bacterium
AACCCTTCTCTAAATGATTTTGCACCAACAGGGCGAATCATAAACTCCTGAAATGCAATAGGAGCATCAGAGTGTGAGCCTCCGTTAATAATGTTCATCATAGGGATAGGGAGCACGTGAGCATTAGTACCACCGATGTATCTATAGAGGGGAACCTGCAAATAATCTGCTGCTGCTTTAGCAACTGCCAGAGAAACACCTAAAATAGCGTTAGCACCAAGATTTGATTTGGTAGGAGTTCCATCAAGTTTCAACATAAGATTATCTACTTCTACCTGATTTAATGCGCTCATGCCAATTAGTTCCGGAGCTATAATTTTATTAACATTTTCAACGGCTTTAAGCACCCCTTTTCCAAGATAACGGTTTTTATCTCCGTCTCTGAGTTCCAATGCCTCGTTAATACCTGTTGAGGCACCTGAAGGAACTGCTGCCCTTCCAAAAGCACCTGAAGCCAATAAAACATCTACTTCTATAGTAGGATTACCTCTCGAATCGAGAATTTCTCTTGCATGAATGTTACAAATTTCCATGTTTTTATAGTTTTTTAATTAAAATCAATCAAAAAAGGGGTGCAAAATTCAAGCCAAATATTAACTTTGTGCACTATATAAATGCCCTTTAAATTAGAATCGTCATATAAACCTACGGGAGACCAGCCTGAGGCAATCGAACAGATAGTCGATGTCCTCACGAGAGAATCCGAGGCGGTAACACTTATGGGAGTTACCGGCTCAGGAAAAACATTCACTATGGCGAACATAATCGAGAGGATGCAACGTCCCACTCTTATACTTAGTCACAATAAAACACTTGCTGCTCAACTCTATGGGGAGTTTAAGTCTTTCTTTCCAAATAACGCAGTCGAGTACTTCGTATCATACTACGACTACTATCAGCCGGAAGCATATCTCCCCGTCACAGATACATACATAGAGAAAGACCTGAGCATTAATGATGAAATAGAGAAGCTCCGTCTTAGCACCTCCTCTGCCCTGCTCTCCGGAAGAAAAGATGTTATTGTCATTTCGAGTGTCTCCTGTCTATACGGTATTGGGAACCCACAAGACTTTCATGATAATACCATAACCCTAAAAAGGGGGGAGAAGATAAGTAGAACCAAGGTTCTATATAAGCTTATAGATGCCCTCTATTCGAGAAACGACACAGAGTTTAGAAGAGGGACTTTCAGAGTAAAAGGAGATAGTCTCGATATCTATTTAGCTTATGTGGATAGCGGATGCAGAGTGATTTTTTTCGGGGATGAAATAGAGAGCATTGAGCTTATAGAACCTATTACCTACACCACCATAGAGGAGGTGGAAGAGATCTCTATCTATCCCGCCAATATTTTCGTCACCACAAGAGAGAGGACAAAGGCGGGGATACATGATATTCAGGATGACCTTAAAAATAGATATGACTACTTCGTGGAGATAGGGAAGTTTGCCGAGGCAAACAGGCTTAAAAAGCGTGTAGAGTATGATATGGAGATGATTAAAGAGATAGGTTATTGTCCTGGAATAGAGAACTATTCACGTTATTTCGATGGGAGAAAAGCAGGTCAAAGACCATTCTGCTTAATCGACTATTTCCCAAAAGATTTTATCTGTTTTATAGATGAAAGCCATGTAACCATTCCCCAAGTTAGGGCAATGTACGGAGGGGATCGTTCAAGGAAGGAGACACTTATAGAGTACGGATTCAGACTCCCTGCGGCAGCAGATAATCGTCCGCTTCGTTTCGATGAGTTCGAGTCCCTTATAAAACAACGAGTCTTCGTCAGTGCCACCCCTGCTGAATATGAGCTTCAAGCCTCCGAAGGGGTTATTGTGGAGCAGATAGTCAGACCGACAGGACTTCTCGACCCTCCTATTGTTATTCGCCCCACGAAAAATCAGATAGACGATCTGCTCGAAGAGATAAATATCCGCACCGAAAAAGATGAGAGTGTGCTTGTTACCACACTTACCAAAAGAATGGCAGAGGAGCTTGAGAAGTACCTGAGCAGAATGGAGGTAAGGTGTCGCTATATTCACTCGGATGTGGAGACTCTCGAAAGGGTGGAGATAATAGAGGATTTTAAAGCCGGAAGGTTTGATGTACTTGTAGGGGTAAACCTACTCAGAGAGGGGTTAGACCTCCCTTCTGTTTCACTTGTAGCGATACTCGATGCGGATAAAGAGGGGTTCCTCCGTTCCGGCAGGGCACTAACCCAGACAGCAGGAAGAGCGGCACGAAATCTGAATGGATTGGTTATAATGTATGCCGACACGATTACAGGCTCAATGAAGCAGACTATAGACGAGACTGAGAGGAGACGAAAGAAGCAGAAGGAGTATAACGAGAAACATAATATTACTCCGAAACAGATAGTAAATCAGAATCGAAACTACCTGATTTCACAAGACAGATATACAGAGAGCGATGATGATAATGAGATGAAAAACCTCATTATGGAACCTATCCTTTCAAAAATGTCCCCAAAACAGCTTACACAGGCTGTCGAACAGGCAAGGATGAATATGGAGAGGGCAGCTAAGGAGCTTGACTATTTACAGGCTGCTAAATTTAGAGATGAGATGTATGAATTAATGAAACTAATACCGTGAAAAAGAAGGAAATACTAAATGAGATTTTAGAAAACTACTCCCCAAAAGAGCAGGAGAGGATTATCTATGCATACTCAATAGCCGAGAAGGTATTTATAGAGAAAAGACGTGAAAATGGGGAGCCATTTATAGAACACCCATTAGGAGTAGCCCAAATTATAGCAAAAGAGGTGGGACTCGATTCAGACGCTATCGTCTCTATCTTTCTTCATGAATCAATAAGATTTGACAAAGATGCTTTAAAAGAGGTTAAAAACGATATCTTCTCTAATGAGATAATAGAGATAGCATTGAGCCTTAATAAGATAGCCGCTATAAAACCAAAGGACACGAGATTGGAGGCTGAAAATTATAAGAGACTTATCGCCTCATATTCAAAAGATCCTAGGGTTACCATTATTAAGCTCGCTGACCGCTTAGAGGTAATGCGAAATCTAGAACTTCTGCCTAAATCTTCTCAAGAGAGAAAATTGGCAGAAACAATTATGTTATATATCCCGATTGCGCATCAGCTTGGTCTCTATCGCCTAAAAAGTGAATTGGAAGATATTTTCTTCCGTCATTCGGACCCGGAAAATTATAGACTTGTAACAAATAAGTTAAGTGCAACTAAATCGGAAAGAGAGCTCCTTGCCGAATCTTTTGTTACTCCTCTGCATAAAAAACTTGAGAGCGAAGGGATTGATTTTACTATAAAGACACGTACAAAAACTGCATACTCTATCTGGAAAAAAATGACCATTCAAGGGGTTCCTTTCGAAAAAGTATTTGATGTATTTGCGATTAGAATAATAATTGACTCCCCTCTTGAAAAAGAGAAAGAGCTTTGCTGGAAAGTATATTCTATTGTAACAGAGGAGTTTGAACCTGATACTTCGAGACTGAGAGATTGGATTACAGTCCCTAAAACCAATGGATATGAATCGCTTCACACCACCGTCTCCAATAGCGAGGGGTGCTCTG
>CAYSND010000185.1:0-3565 GCA_964432305.1 uncultured Muribaculaceae bacterium
TTATTCCTCGCCTCACGTTGGAAGCTTGCTTCCATAAGTGAAAGAGGAATAAAAAAGAAGCCTCTGCGAGCATGCGTAGCAGAGTGCTTTTTTGCTTTTAAGCTCGCCCGCCGCAGGCGTAGGGGAATGCCGGAGGCACAATCCCTTTTTTCTATCCCCTCCTGTGTCCTCCCCACTGGGGAGGAGGAGGCACGACACTACTCTCTTCCGCTTACTTTATGTTTGGTTTGGTGGTTTTTGGGGAGTTTCGTCAAGTTTTAAGGCTTAGAACTTTTGGGCACATTTGTTCCGTAAGCCCGAGCCGTGTCGGTCGTCTGATGACGACTTTTTTCTATCCCCTCCTGTGTCCTCCCCGACCTTAACATCAAACTCCATTTACCAAGCCTTCTGTAGGGGGTGTATGTGTTGAGGTTGGAATCAAAAGCCCCTTCAGGGCACTTTCTCTCTTGACCTCAACAGCGATCTCATTCAGAGGTGCTTCTATGAGGGGGTATAGTGTTGAGGTCATTTCCAGAGCTGAGAACCCCTGCGTTTTTCCACCTTACCTTTATAATCGCGACCATGTTACCGCGTTACCGCCAAACCATGTGGAGGTTTGCATCAAAACCGCTCTATAGGGCATTCTACATGCAAACCTCCTCATCAAAAAAGCCGAATCTGTCAAAACCCTGCGTAGGTTTGCAGAAAATCCGCACCACAATGCATTTGAATTGCAAACCTCCTCAGACGGTAAATAACTTTTGCCTATTGGAAGGCAAAAAAGGGTCTGCTACCTTTTGCTGAAAAGAGGCCCTACAGAGCTCTGGCTGTGCAAAAGCTGACAAGGGTATTTTGACCGACCTTGCTTGGGGAGTAATGGGGAGTGGTTTTGTCTTTTTGTGTATGTTAGCTTTTGCATGAAAAGTCCATTCTACGATGGTATGGAAGCAAAAGCTGACATGTGTAAAAGCGTGAGACTCGGATTGCGGAATAAATCCGCAACGACATTTCTGGGGGCATGCAAAATTACAGTAGCAGGATACGCAATGACCGTTGGTCAGGTTTACAATGACATTGGTCGTGTCGGTGATGACAGAAATATAATTTTGTTGGATTTATAAAAATATTTACCTTTGAATCAATAAACCAAGCGGTATGAACTTCATAAACTCGGCATCATCCATATGCGGCAGCAACTATGTGAGTTACAGCGAGTTTATTAGGGGAAGGGGGCGATTTAATAACGTATTTTCCAATTATTTTTATTTAACTTTTTCACCAGTATTAGGTAATGCGGGGTAATTTTTTATTGCTATCTGTCAGGATATTTTTGAAACAATAAATATTTTTACTAACACATAAAAACAAATTGTATGAAAATAAAACAATCAGAAAAGCACGACTTAAGAGAGCTTGACTCCTCTCTTTACACATCACCGGAGGTGGATATAGTCGAAATCGAAGTCGAGAAAGGTTTTGCCGGGTCTGGAAAGACAGAAGCGTTCGGGAGTGATCCAGGATATTGGTAATCTACTGGTTACACGAATTACTCGAATTAAGTATGTGAAAGATATTAGAGATATTAAAAATGATATGTAGTAAAAAAAATATGAGAAATACGAAAAGAATAACAGGTATGACAAAAATAAAATCAAATAGTTATATAGATGTGCTTGGCTCAATAAGGAATGGAGCTATAGTGCTATTAGCATCTGCTTTTTTATTAGTAGGGTGTAATAAAGATAATGGTTCTGTAGTGGAGCCTGTTACTAAGACTTCCTTAACTGCTTCTATGGAGCAGCAGGGGGGTGATACTAAGACATCTCTTGAGCAATTAACTAATAATGTTCTCTGGACAAAAGATGATAAGATTTCGGTCTTTTGGGATGATGATCTTGATACAAACCAAGAGTTTTCTCTTTCAGGAGAAGGAGGCTTTCAAAGCGGTGTCTTTACCGGAAATGGAGGTGCAGACGCTACTAATTGCTATGTTTTTTATCCTTATGATGGGGACACAGGTATGATGGTTGATGAAGATTTAACGGCTATTTCTTTTAGACTTCCTCCTTATCAGTCCTATAAGGCAGGAGGTTTTGATAGTGGTATGAATCCTATGGTGGCTTATGGGGCAAAAACCAGCAAATTGTCGTTCAAGAATTTGTGTGGTCTTTTGGTTATAAATCTAAAAAGAACGGAGGGTGTCTCAACTAAAATATCTCAGATTACCGTCAGGAGTGATAACCAAAAACTCAGCGGAGAAGCTTATGTACAAATACCATATACAGAGAATGAAAGTGGCGTAGCTGTTCCTAAAATAGTGATGGGAGAAGATGCTTTCAATAGCGTTTCTTTATTTGTCAATGATGCAGTAGATTTAATAAATGGTGATGCTACATTTTATATCGTAGTCCCCCCTATAGCTGTTAGTGATGTCAATAAATTAACAGTAGAGGTTATATCAGGAGGTAGGGAATATGCTAAGAGTACAAATAATAACCTTGCTTCAGTTTCTCGCTCTAAGATACGATCAATGCAAGCACTACCATTAAGTAGTTTAACAGTTACTAAATATGAGGAAGTATCGGGAGTGTCTTTAGGAGAAGCCATAGCAGTAAATTTAGGAAATTGTTATACTGTTTTCGCCCCTGTAAACTGTGGTTATGATCCTACTAATTACAAGTATGGTAAGTTATATCAATGGGGAAGGAAATATGGTCAGGGGTATGGCAATGCTTCAGCAGCTAGTCCTTTCGATGATGCTACTTTTCCATCGGCAACAGCAAGTCCTGTTACCTTAATTAATGGCACAGTAGCAGCTACAGAGGGTCAGGCTAATGATAAAAAGAATGTGTTTTATAAAGCTTCTCCAGATTGGTGTAACAATCCAAATCGTGAATTATGGGATTTCCCAAAGGCAACATATGATCCTTGTCCTCAAGGTTGGCGTGTTCCCACAAGGTTAGAGTTAAGTGCATTAATAAATAAAGGGACTCATAAAATAGTTAGTCCAACTTTAGTTATAGTAAATGGCCAGAAAGGTCATTGGTTTAGCGGTAGTGCAACTTATAATGCAGGTATGTCAGGTGCTGTCTTCTTCCCTGCTGCCGGTTACCGTAGCTTCGAAGGTGCTGCGTGCCTCAGAGGTGATGACGGTCGCTACTGGTCGAGTTCTTCGGACTCTAATAACTCGTGCTTCTTGAATTTCGCCAGTAACAACGCGTCTGTCAGCATCGAAGGCTTCCGTGTATCCGGCAACTCTGTTCGTTGCGTCAAGGAATAACGCTCCCTGCGAAGCGTGGAGCAGTTAATTCCTCTTCGACACGAAATTTTGAAAAAGTAGCGGACACTGTCTGCTGCTTTTTTTATGGGATGAGATTGCGGAACAGGGTCAGCAATGACATTTCTGGGTCCGCAATGACAGTGGCTGGGCGTGCAATGATAGTAGTAGTGTCGGCAATGACCGTTGGTCGGGTTTACAATGACAGTGGTAGTGTCGGTAATGGCAGTGGTAGTGTCGGTAATGACAGAAATAGCCCGCAAGGAGATATAGGAGTCCACAATGATAGTTTAGAGCAGATCTGTTAAA